>CAZWSP010000033.1:15399-25273 GCA_964636585.1 uncultured Antarcticibacterium sp. | reverse complement strand
CCCTGTAGCGCGGAAAGCCCGGCACAAGGCGAAGCCGAAGGGGGACGCAGAAAAAGAATGAATAGTAAGGATAGCTAATATTGTTTAATGGCATTTTTCTTTCAGTGCAGCTTTTACTTTTTGAAACCACTCATCCTTTAAAATACTTAGAACAATACTATCTCTTCTGCCGCTAGGAGCGTTGCAATTACTGCGCAGTATGCCTTCTTCAATACAGCCGATGCTTTTCATTGCCGCTATACTTATTTCATTGTTTGCATCTGCTCGAAACTCTACTCTTTCCAGTTTTAAGGTTTCAAAGGCATATTGGAGTAATAGTAATTTGCAGTTTTTATTAAGTCCAGTGCCTTGAAATTCTTTTCCATACCAAGTATATCCCAATTGAACGGTTTCGTGCACTTTTCTATAATCATAAAATCGGGTAGATCCTGCAATTCTGTTTTTGCATTTATCCAATACAATAAATGGATAAGAAGTTTCAAGATCCTTTTCTTTTAATGCTTGGTCTATATAATTCTTTAAATTTTCTAAACCGTTAGCAGGGGTTAAAGAATATTTCCATAACTCAGGTTCATTCATGGAGAATTTTTCTAACAATGAAATATCTTCCTTTTTCAAAGGTCTTAATAAAACCACCTTGTTTTCTAATATGATATCAGTATTAAAATCCATATGACAATATTTACCGAAGTTTTATATTAATTTTTAACTTCCTTTAAAAGAGCTCTTAATTTTGTCTTATCTAAAACTTTTCCTTTGGTTATGGTTGCTTGAATAGAATTCAGATTGTTTATATCCTCTAATGGGTTGTTATCTAGAATTACAAGATTTGCCACTTTATTTGTAGCAACGCTTCCATAGGATTTTTCTAAACTGAAAAATTTAGGACCATTAATAATAGAAGTGATAAGGGCTTGTTGTGGAGTAAGTCCTGCAGCGACTAAACTTTTCAATTCCGAATGTAAGGAGGCACCCGGATAAACAAAGGAATTGAAAGCTCCCGAATCTGATCCTGCAAGTAGGTTAACTCCAGATTTATATAATGGGACTATGATATCTTTAACCAGTTCCCCAAGTGCTGATCTGGAACTGTTTCCTTGTGCTTTTGCTCTTTGGGCACTTTCTATTCTGCCTTGATATGTTTTTTGGATTCCAGAACCCATATAACTTAAAAGACTATCTTTTTGATGGTCTACTTCAGTTAATTCTGAAAGCACTGTTCCTATATAAAGAGTGGGAGTGATATATGCATTTTTAGTAGCCAATTGTTTAAATACTGAATCGGCTAATTTCGGATTATAGGTTTCCACAATTTCCGTAAACATTCCGTATGTTGGATTTGAAATTGTCAGGCTATCGGCTTTTGGAGAGCATGACTTTATAACATAATACATATGCTCTGTTCCATCTAAGCCAAGATTTGTAGCAGTTAGTATATCTGCGCTTAAAGGCATATGTCCAGTTGTTTTTAATCCTCTTTTCTCCGCTTGTTCTATAATTTCATAAAACATTTCCTTGGTTAAGCTGCCATCATACATCTTAACGTAATCTACATTCAAACTTTCCAAAGAATCTAAAGCTATTTGAACATCTTCTTTTTTATCTACAACTATAGATCCTGGCCATGCCGGTTTAATTCCATCAAGTTTAGGTCCTGAAGTTAAAATGGTAGGCCCATCCAATTCCTTATTCGTTATTTGCTGCCTCCATTCTAGTACGCTTGGTGTTATATCTCCACCAGCATCGCGTACATTTGTAATTCCATAAGCCAAAAATAGGGGAAGTAACTTTTTGTTTTCTTCGATCAAAGAATCTCCTCCACGAAAATGCACATGATTATCCCACAGTCCAGGCATTACAAATTTTCCACCGGCATCATAGACCTCTAGACCTTCATATTTTTCTAGATTCTCCATGGAATCTACTATTCTAATGGTATCCTTGGATATTGCTATTAATCGGGATTGTTGAACAGTATTTCCTAGAACATCTACTATTTTAGCATTTGTGATAAGCAAATCAAATTTTTCCGGCTTTTCTGAAGTACAAGAATTGAAGAAAAATAAGATAGAAATATAGAGTAGAAATTGTTTCATAATTAGTGGTTTAACATGCACAGTATTCGTCTTTTAAGTAAGCCTTAGTTTGAGGATCTTTAGCGCAGGAAAACATTGCTGATGCTGGGCCTTGTTCAATAACTTTTCCGTCACAAATAAAAACCAAATGGTCTGCAATTCTCTTTGCTTGGGAAATATTATGAGTAACAAAAACTATGGTGTATTCTTCCTTTAACTGAACCATCATATCTTCTATAGCTCTTGTAGATAAAGGATCTAAAGAGGAAGTTGGTTCGTCTAATAAGATAACTTCTGGTTTTACAGCAAGCGTTCTAGCAATACAAAGTCGTTGTTGCTGACCAATAGATAAAGAGCTTGCTTTATCATTCAATCTATGGGATACTTCTTTCCAAAGCGAAGCCGCTTTTAAATTTTCCTCTACGCTCTGAAGCTTCTCTAGTTTGCTTAATTTTTTTAAATGCTGAATTCCGAATAGTACATTTTCCTTTATAGATTTAGGGAATACGCATGGTTTTTGGAAAACCATTCCTATTTGTGTTCTCAAACTTGCAACATCGTTTTCCTTTTCTAAAATAGATGTTCCATTAAAATTAATTATGCCTTGAGTGGTGATTCCATCAACGTCATCATTAATTCTATTCATACTTCTAATTAATGTAGATTTTCCGCTTCCCGATGGCCCTATAATGCAAGTAATTTTATTTTTTGGAATATTTAACTGAATGGAATTCAGGATATGATTTTCCTTGATCCAAACCTGTAGACCTTCTATTTTAATTATATCTTCAGTTGTTTTTCCAACAACAGTTAACTTAGGTTTTAGGGCGTGCTGTTCCATCATCTTTTTGAAATTGCTTGATGTTTTAATCTAATGCATAATGCAGTTATACTGAAAAGTACAACTAAACTTACCAAAACTAAACTAGTTCCCCATGCATTTTGCAAAGCTGCCGGATTTGTGGCTTGCTGAGCTAATGCTAAAATATGGGTTGGTAGTGTGGAGACAGGTTCTAACAATGAACTTGGAAAAGCTACTCCAGAAAATGCAGTAGCAATAAACATTATTGGTGCGGTTTCCCCGATAGCTCTGGCAACACCAATTAGTAATCCGGTGATCGCTCCACTAAATCCTTGCGGCAACAAGACTTTAGAAATTGTTTGCCATTTCGTTAATCCTAAGGCCATCGAACTTTCCCGATATACGGTAGGAATACTATTTATGGAATGATAGGTAGATAGCGTAACGGTTGGTAAGATCATCATCGCAAGAATTATAGATCCAACGATCCAAGAAACTCCCATTCCTAGAATATTCACAAATAAAATAAGCCCGAAAATCCCAAAGATCAGAGATGGTATTCCATTTAAGCTATAAATTAATGTGTTTATCAAGGTATGCAGTTTCTTGCTTTTTACATATTCACTTTTATAAATAGCAGTTCCAATTGCAATTGGTAGACATATTAATGCTGAAAAAATCACTAATAAAACACTTCCAGTAATTTGATGAATGATTCCGCCTGAAGCACCAAAATCTGAAGCAGCTTCAGTTAAGAAATTGAAGTTTATTGCAGGTAATCCATTCCACAGAATCACACCGAACAGGAATAAAAGTATTGCAGCGCATGTAATTACTGCAATCCAAGTTGCATACGTAAACAGGTTATTTTTTAACTTCCTATTCATACAACCGTTCTGTTTTTTTCGAACTGTTCTGAGCGATTATTGTTAAAAGCAATACCACCGAAAATAATAGCAATCCCATAAAAATCATTGCACTAAAGTGGATGGAACCAAAGGAGGTTTCAGCAATTTCTCGACCTAACTTTGAAGTAATAGTTTGTCCCGGCGACAACCAGTTATATATTGGATTTGGTAATTTATCGATACTTCCAATAACCAACATTACCGCCATAGTTTCGCCTAAAGCTCTTCCAAAGGCCAGTAAAATGGCGCTTTTCACATCTGCCTTAGCAATGGGAACCAATACTTCTTTAATAATTTCAGAATTATATAAACCTAAGCCTTTTGCGGTTTCTCTATATTTATTTGGAATGTTATGAAAGGCATCATCAGTCAATGTAATAATTGTCGGAAGGATCATTACAGAAAGTAAGATGCCTGCAGTTAGTAAAGTTCTTCCAGATTGGAGATCGAAAAGATCTTGAAACCAAATACTTAAAAATGCAATTCCAATTAATCCGTAAATAATTGATGGAATTCCAGCCAATAATTCTAAAATAGATTTTACAAAAAACCGGTATTTAGAAGCCAAGATCTCACTGGTGAAGATTGCTGTGAAAACTCCTAAAGGAATTGAAATTACTAATGCAATAAAGGTGACCACAAAAGTGCCAAATAGCATAGAAATGATTCCAAATTCTCCTTTTGATGGGTTCCAACTGAGATTTATAAGATCTAATCCCACATTGCTGATCGCCGACCAACTATTTAGTAATAAAATTGTAAAGATGAGGAAGACAACTGCAGCGCTAATTAAAGTGCTGGTGTACACATATATCTTTCCTATCTTATTGGTTAATCCTAACATATCCTGAATCCTCAACAATTTTTTGTCCTTCGTCACTCAAAAGATAGTCAATAAAAGCTTTTACGGCTCCCTTTGGTTCGCCATTAGTTACAATTAAAAGATCTCTGGTGATTGGAAATTTGTTATTCAAGATATTTTTGAGAGTAGGTTCTATAATTTCTCCAAAATCCATCTTAATACTTAAACCTTTAACATCGTTATTTAGCCAAGCATTAGATAGCATTCCAATAGCAGCATCGCTTTGTACAATGGCTGTTTGCTCTTCGTTGTTAGATCCCAAAACAAGATCTGCCCCGTTTGCCACAGCTTCTTTATCTCCCAAAACAATTTCCATAAATACATGTCTTGTTCCTCTGGAAGCTTCTTTATCTATAACTAAGATCTCCTTATCTGGGCCGCCTAATTCTTGCCAGTTTTGAATTTCACCTCTGTATATTTTCGCAATTTCAGCAAGGGTTAGAGAGGTTATTCCTGCGTTGTATATTTCTGAAGAAATTACAGGAACTACAGCATCTTTACCAATAGAAATTGGATTGAAGTTAACTTCAGGATATTGCGCGATCTCTTCAGTAGTGATGTCTCTGGAAACCATTCCAATTTCAAGTTTTCCTTCACCTAACTGATTTACACCGACTCCAGAACCACCTTCATTTACAACAATATTGAGATCGGGATTCGATTTTTTAAAATTTTCTGCCGCTACAGAAATTATTGGCAGTACAGTAGTACTACCAGCAATATTAATAGCCTCTTTTTTATTACAAGAAATTATTAAAATGCAAAGCATTAATAAACTTAGGATCTTAGATTTTATCATAGGGTTAGGGTAAAATATATTGCTTTTAATGGTTTAAAATGTATTCAGCTTATAATGCGGTAAATAACAGAAAGTTTCAGCTATAAAAAAGAAAATTCTGCTAATTGTGATTTTATAAGTACAAACTAATATACGAGCTTTCGAAAATCCCGGTTTTTAAATAGGAGAGAATTTTTGTTGAAACTTAGAAGTGAAATTTATGTTAGTCGATTTTTTGAGATTTCTATAAATAAATTGATTTTCAGCACTATATGCGAGTTTCATTTAATTATAAACCAAAGTTTTATGTACCATTTTTGCATTGTACGGAAAACTTTCGTGAATGAATCTTTTACTTAAAATATCAAATTTTGATAAATTTAAGTGATGGATGCAAGAATCGAATTACAAAGATTAAAAATTGATCAGAAAAAAAGAGAATGAGAAAAGTTATTGCAGCATTTAATATGACACTCGACGGAGTTTTCGATCATTCCGCTGGAATTCCCGATGAGGAATTGCATAATCATTATACGGAACTTTTGAATGAGGCAGATGCAATTCTATATGGGAGAACTACATATCAACTTATGGAGTATTGGCGTAACCTGTTAGAAAATCCTTCCGGAATAAAATCTATGGATGACTTTGCTGTGGCTATAGACAAACTTTCTAAAATAGTTTTTTCTCGTACTATTAATGAGGTAGAATGGGCTAGTGCAACAATAGCAAAACGTGAATTAGAAGATGAAGTTCTAGAACTGAAACAACAATCAGGGAATAATGTTTTGATTGGCAGTCGCAGTTTAATTATACAGTTGCTAAGCCTTGGTTTAATCGATGAATTTCAACTTTGTGTTTATCCAGTTGTTGCAGGAAAGGGATTGAATTTATTTGAAAATTTTAATAATAGAATTCATTTCAAACTTATAAAAAGCAAAACCTTTAATAGCGGAGCTATAATTCTATATTATCAACCAAGAGTTAAATGACGAAAAATTACTAATTCATTTTCACCAAATTTGCATTGGTCATATAAGTGTCTTGCAATTTTTCTAGCTTCTCATCAAAACTGTTGGCAAATATTAAATATTGACACTTTGTGATACTTTGTGAGATTCGATAAATGTCATTATTAAAAGTTCTTTTTAATAAAGCATCGGCGTCATCAATTATTAGCAATTGTAACTCACCTAAATGAACTCCCGTAATAGAGAATAATTTGTTTAACCTACTAGGAGTGGCAATTACAATATCTACTCCGTAATAAATATCATCTTTTTGGTGATCTATATTTTGCTCGTCGTATGCGCAATAAATCCTAAGATCCATATATCTAATAAAAGCCTTAAACTTTTCCTCTAATTCCAAAGCTGCTTCCTTATCTTTTACGTAGATCAACGCACGTGGCGCGTCCATATATGCTTCAGAATTTAGCTTTTGAATGGTGCTAATGATCATAGCAGTAGTTTTTCCAGCGCCATCTGGTGCAATTCCATAGAAGTTTGCGCCACTTTTTATTTTTGAAATACTTTTTTTCTGAAATGGAGTAGGAGTTTCAATTTCCAGTCTTTCTAAGGCTTCCTTAAGTGGGGTATTTAACTTTCTAAATGGCATATGCAAAATAACTATTAACGGCTTAAAATAAGTTTTCAGGGATTCTGAAGTTGCTGCAAAAGTACGACCTAATTTATTGGGGATAGAACTTTCTGTAGACTAAGTGTGTAAAATGCTTCTAACTTTGAATAGTAAGCTAATTAGTTATCTTATTCGTTTAGCTTCAGTTAAATAGTGAAGTGTAAACCAATGATAATCAGGAAGATTATATTTAGATAATGTGATTAAAATTGTGAATAACTTTGAGCAACTTCAACTCAAAACAATTGTTTCAGAATAATACCGAAATAGTAAAGTATCAATTTTTAAAATATTGATTATAAGTTGTTTATGAAATAAATAATATCATGAATCTGTTAATTATTATGGGAGTATCTTACCAATATCGTTAAGGATTAGTTAATACTTATTCACATTAGGACAATTTTCATGTCTTAGAGGCAATATCAATTGTTTCTCCTGTTTAAATTTTATATATTTGACTATCAGCAGTTAAGAAGCTTTTTTATCTGCCTTGTTCCTCAATTTTACCTACTGTTTTACCGAATACCTACTTTATATTTTGTTAATGGCTTTACAATAGTAACCTTTAAAATTAACAGATATGAAAAATCAATTACTTAGACTTATTGCAGTTGCTATAGTAGCATCTTTAGTTCTTATTAGCTGGATGAAATCCCGAGAAGAGGCTAAAGCGAGTTATGATAGCAGTAATAAAGTAGAAATGAACGACTCTCAAAAGAGTTCTGCAGCACAACTTAGTTTTTATAGTCCAGCGCTGAAAGCAGATTGCTAGGATTAATTTTTATAAACTTAGATTGTTAGTATTAAATGCATTGCATATTGATAAGGATATTTTATGCCTTTTCTGAAGCTGAATAAAAATGAATTTAAATGGAGATCTTATCCATAATTGTTTTTTTTCAGCAGCTATAATCTGTGACTACTTTTGAACTTTAAAAAGATCTCGTTCAGATATTACTTCCACAAAAAAAATAGACAAATTTTGCTGAAATACTTCTGCACATTGGCAGTTTCTATTCTATCACAAATTTAAAACCTCCGGTAACTATACTCGCGCTTAAACCAGAGTCTCTATCGTATTTATTATATTTTAGATCGATGGTTTTTAGGCCTAGATTCCACAGCTTAAAATTGGATAGTAGATCTGTATATGTAACACCAAATCCATATTGATTCGCAGTATATTCAGAAATATCATAATCTGAAGTATAAAATTCTTCCGTTGACAAATGACTTTCATAAGGCGCAAAGTAGTCTGCCGCAGTTTGCATGTAATATCTATAAGAAGGATATAACGTGAATTTTTGTCCTATTTTGATTGGTATTTCTAAACTTGCTGTGTGCGACTGGATTCCCCAATCGTCTGTATAATATCTGTAATAGGAGCGAAGTACAAAGATCTCGTTGATATAGTAATTCAATCTTCCGCCAACCGCAACCTTGAATCTAGAATCTGGAAGGCGTTCTATATCATCTGCAAGTTGAAAGTTTTCGTAGAATGAATCAGGAACATCACTAAAATATACTCGTTGAAAAGGGGTAGAAAGCAATCCTTTTTGCTGAACAAAATCTAAAGCCAAAGAGCCCTGCATCTTTTTAGAAAGAATCTGAGAAAATCCGAAACCTAAGGAATAAGAATTTCTTCCTTTACTACCTAATTCTTTAAAATCTGGATTATAACTTTGATCTCCAACTATTGCATTTCTATTAAAAATAAAAGCATCGTATCCACTTGAAGCATTTGCAAAAGCTCTTAATTCAATTGGATAAATAGTTTTCCAAGTATCTAAATACACATTTAGGTTAACGCTAACTTCAGTATTCTTCTCATTGAATAATTTGGTATAACTTCCACCGGCACCTACAGAAAAATAATCATATTCAGAAGAAATTGAAGCCTTTGCAGACCAGATGTCATCTCTACTATCTGAGCTATGACTATACACTCCAGTAACATTTCCCCAAAGATCTGAAGAAGAGGCACCAGAACTCGCTATAAAAGGATCTGCGAGTTTATTTCCATCAAATGGATCTATGTTACTCGAGGATGCCGAAGTATAGGCAGAAATCCCAGCATCGATGGTTAAAATATCGTCATCATTCAGCGGGATGGAAACTACAACTGTTCCAGTAGCATCGGTCAATTCTTCAGAACCAAATCCTCCGCTAACCGCAGCATTAGCTCCATCTTGTGAATAGTAACTGGATAAGAAATCTACTTCCGTATTTTCTAAAACCCTTTTCTTATAAACTTCGGTAGAATCTTGAGCATACCCAATTGTGAAACCTAAAACAAAAACTGGTAAAACTAATTTTTTGAAAAAATTCATTTGTAAGTGGTATGAAATTTAAAAGATATGTTTTAGTTGCAACCGCAACCTCCGCCTGTTTTTCCGCCATTGGCACCAACTGCGGCTTCCCTATACGAATGAAAAGTAGTTGTATTTCTATCTGATTTTTTATCTGCTAAGGCCATATCCGGATCATTGATACTTACCTTTTCATATTCTTTAACTGCAACACATGAAGTAAAAGAGGCAGCAAGAATAACCATTGTAATTACTTTCTTAATCATATTTTATCTATCTGAATATTACTAGAAGTATGAATAGCACCTGTATCGTCTATAATAATACATTCTATTTTAGGCAATTGGTTCACTCTATTTAATCCTACATCTATTCCCATAACAAATATCGAAGTTGCAAGTGCATCTGCCAATTCTGCCTTTGGAGCAAAAACAGTAACGCTTATAATTCCGGTTGTCGGATATCCCGTTCTGGGATCTATAATGTGAGAAAATTGCTT
>CAZWSP010000033.1:0-15389 GCA_964636585.1 uncultured Antarcticibacterium sp. | reverse complement strand
ATAGTTACCAGACGTAACTACCGCCGAATTTGTAACAGGCATTAAAGCAAAAGCTTTATTTTTATTCAATGGGTTGGTAATGGCCACTTTCCATTCTTTCCCATCTGGCTGATATCCCCAAGTATTCATATCTCCTGAGGCATTTATAATACCGGAAACCACTCCTTTTTGTATAAGTAACCATTTGGCTTTATCGGCAGCATAGCCTTTACCAATAGCGCCAAATCCAATCTTCATCCCTTCTAACTTCAGGAAGACTGTAGTGCTATCTCTATTTAAAATAATATTCTGAAATCCCACTTTAGAAACTGAATTTTCGATAGCTTCTTCTGTAGGCATTTCTGTCATGGAGCCATCAAATTTCCAGATCTTATCCATAGAAGCATAGCTAATATCGAATGCACCATCAGATAATTTAGAAATCCCGATAGCTCGCTGAATAAGATCAAACAATTCTTGATCTACTTTCACAGGCTTTACACCTGCGTTTCGGTTTATTTCTGAAGTTTGTGAATTAGGATCCCAAGAAGAGATCAATTTTTCTATTCTTGAAATTTCATTTACCGCCAGATCTATATATTCATCTCCTTTTGCTGAATCCTTTGCTACCACAGTGATATCAAAACGGCTTCCCATAAGTTTGAGAGTGCGCTTAAAAGGCTGTTGTGCAAAGCTAGATGCCGTTATAAATAGAGTTAAGAATAAGAGGGCAGTTCTTTTCAAGATGATTAGTTATATGAAGAAAGTAATTTTTCGAATTGTACTACTTCCATTTTCTTGTAACCAGTGCTTCCTTTTACTTCTCCTTTAGCATTTAATACCACTACAAATGGAAAGTATCCGTTCTTGTTATATTTTTCTGCTAAGGCGTTATTACGTTCTTGTTGTTCTTTGGATAATGCATTTTTGCTTCTTTTCGGAAAATCTGCCTTTAGCATTACAAAGTGATCTTTAGAATATTTTTTGAATTCGTCTGTACTCCAAACTTCACGGTCTAATTTGATACATGGTCCGCACCAGTCAGATCCTTGAAAAACAAGTACAATAGGTTTTTTTTCTTTTTTAGCTATTTCTTTGGCAGTAGAAAGATCGGTTTGCCAATCTTGAGCGGAAAGGTTACTAAAACCGATAAAAGTAAATAGAACGGCAATTATAAGAGTTTTCATAATAATTAATTTTTAGTGTTCTATAACTAGTATTCAATTACTGCACCAAAGTTGCAATAAGTTTTTCAAACAAGATCTTATTTAACGTCTTATTATAAAACAAGATTCTCATATGAGTAAGGCATGGTTACTTCTTCCACATTTCCCACATACTTCTTGCCCCGCAAAGGCCCAACGGGATGTGCAATTAATTCATCTTCAGGATATTTTTTAATCAATTCCTGAAGAGCTTTTATATCTAAGTCATCATTAACGGGAGAAAGCCATTTCTCAGCAAGATCAGAAGGAAGAAGTAAAGGCATTCTAGCACCATCTAATTTTGGATTGTTGTGTATCTTTTCTAAAAGTGAATTTCCTTCTGTAGTAACTATCGAAAAAGTATTTATGGATGTATTGGTTTCTGGATCCTTCCATTCATTCCATAATCCGGCTAAAATCAAAGGTTCCTCATTTTTTGAAGAAATATAATATGGATAGGTTTTCGGATTTTGATGATGATGTTCGTAAAAACCATTTATGTAAATAAGGCATCGCTGATTCCTTGCGGCATCTCGAAAAGAGGGTTTCTCAAAAATAGATTCTCCACGGGCATTCAGCGTATTATTCCAAAATTTTTGCTGCTGGGTCTTGTCTTTAACCCAATGTGGAACCAAACCCCAAGTAGCAATTTCTGGATAATCTGGTGACCTGTCGGTATAAATAAGCAATTTTGGGTGCTGAAATCCGGAGGCGTGATACAAAGGAAGGTCTGTCAGAGGAAGTATACTTTCTTCGATCTCTTTTATTGCATCCAAGTCATTTCTCCTTTTAGCTCGTGCTAATTGTGCTTTTTTATTTGCTTTTATGTCGTAACACATAGTTCTTAAATGTTCTTTTAGAATTTGATTCTACATTAAAACAATTGTGTAATTTATTCTATTGAATTCGATTCCTGGTTCTGTAGAATTCTCTATTAAATTTATTGCTTCTCGCTGAAAGATGCCAATAATTTGTTGGTCTTTTTTTGAATGCTTTTTTTAAGAAAGGAAGACCAGCCTAATAAGTATCCTATGGGCCCCATTGCTTGTTGAGACCATTTCCAAAGATCAAAAGTGTCTTTATGCACAATGATCTTTCCATCTTTAAATTCAAAATTTCCCTGAACCTTATTAGTAACTGCACGTTTGTTTGGCCCGAAAGCATAATGAGCAACCCAGTCTACTTTTCCGGTAGCTTCATCACAAGATATTATTTGGTAACTAATTTTTATTTCTGAATTTCTGCCGAGAAGCATTCGCCACATATTTTTGGCTTGAATTCCGTGTAAAGTTCCAAATGCAGGATCTTGAAAGATGATTTCTTCATGATAACACGAAACCATTTTTTCAGCATTTGCTTTACTGAATGCGATATAGAAAGTATCCAGAAGTTCGCGATTATCCATAAGTGTAAAGTTGAATTAGAGCTTATTTGAAGTTAAGCTAAGAACAATTTCTAATTTATTTGATATTTAAAACGAGCGATTTCGCTGAAATATCAGATTAAGTGGATTTCCTTCATCTATTTTTGCTTCATTTAAAATAAAGCGATTGCGCTGAAGCATTTTTATGGAATTCTCATTGTTCTTTTGAGTAAAACCTTCAATTATATCCAAATTCAAACTATAAAACCCATATTTCAAAACAGCTTCTATTGCTTCATTCATAATTCCCATTTTCTGAAACTTGGTATGAAGATCATATCCAACTTCGCCAGTTTTTTTATCTTCAGAAAAGCTATGTAGAGATATAGATCCTATCATGCTTGTGTCTTCTTTTAAACTGATACCCCAATAGATTATTTCACCTTTTTTAATTCTCTGAAGAATAAGATCAATAAAGGCGGATGCTTCATCTTTTGTGGTTGCCGCTGGTCTTTTTACAAATTGGTTCACAATGTTATCTGACCTTAAATAGGAAATGACCTCCCAATCTTCTAAAGTTATCCTTCTTAAGATCAGTCGCTTGGTAATTAATGTTGGAAATGGGCTAAAGTTCATGAATGCTATATTAGTCAGGTATGAACTTAATTGAAATTAAATAAGGTAATATCAGTTTTAATGAAGAGGACGTTTTTTGATCATTCCGCCTTTAATATCTTTAATGCTATTCATCACGATGAATGCGCCAGGTTCAATTTTTTCGATCTCGGTATTTAGCTTATTTAGCTCGAGTCTTGTGATCACGGTAAAGATTATGTCAAATTCCTTTGCTTTATATTCTTTGCTATAACCACCTTTTCCCGTGTAAATAGTTACGCCACGACCCATTACATCGATAATCATTTCCTTGATAGCATCGGAGTGATGTGCAACAATTGTAACTCCAATATATTCTTCGATTCCTTCAATTATAAAATCTAAGGTTTTAGATGCAGCTATATAGGTGATCATGGAATAGAGTGCAACTTCTATAGAAAGGAAATAGGCAGCAATTGAGAAAATGATCACATTTATTAGAATAATTATATCTCCAATAGTGGCAGAAAATTTCCTACTCAAGTAAATAGCAAGAATCTCTGTTCCATCTATCACGGCTCCTCCACGAATGGATAGTCCAATTCCGGCTCCTAAAAAGAATCCTCCAAATACGGCAACTAAAAGATCGTCATTGGTAACATTTGGGAAGGGGACAAGCGCCACACATAATGCTAATCCTGTTATTGCAAGTGCCGTTTTAAAAGCGAATCGTCTCCCCATTATGTTATAGCCTAAAACTATAAAAGGCAGGTTTACGCAAATAATTAAAACGTATAGGGGGATATCTGTTAAGGCAGCAACTAAAAGAGAAATCCCGGTTGCACCACCATCTATAAAATCGTTGGTTAATAAAAAACCTTTAAAACCGAAGGAAGCGGAGAATATACCAGTAACAATAAGTACAAAATTCTTGATATCTCTTTTTACCATGATCATGAATTCCCGGTATTTTTTAGCCAAAACATAATCTGTTAAATCCTTATCTGCTTCGGGTTTAGTGCGTTTACCTTTACCTGTAACTCGAATAATTATGTTGGTTAAAAGCGGATTCATTATTTAGGGATTTTTTAAATTTTTAAGAAGTCCTAAATGTATAAAAAATAGCCATCTTATTTGGATGGCTATTTTAAAATTATGGATGTATTAACTTATTTAAGCATGGATGCATACTTGGTTCTGTTCTCAAATAATACCCATAGATTTATTGCGAAAAGACCAAGTGCAATTGGTAATCCGGAAGGAGCCACGGTAAAATTTGTAAAAAGGATCCCAATCATTATTGGTAATATAACAATGGCGCCTAGAGCTTTAGTTTTATTAGGAATAAAAAGAAGTCCACCAACGATCTCTACAAATCCAACCAAAGGCATAAGCCAGCCAATTTCATTAAATGCAGCCATAGCGTCCAACAAACTCTGAGGCAGATCATCTGGTGGTGGCATATAGTTAAAGAACTTATTAAGTCCGGCGTTTATAAACATGAGACCAAAAAGTAATCGGACAACGAAAAGGATCTTTTCTTTCATATTTTAAAATTTATTCAATTTACATACTTTTAGGCAAATTTTATATTAGGGAAATCTCTCGATTTAATAATCTCACATGTAAGTAGATTATTTCAGTTTTCATAGAGCTTGTTTTAGCAAGACAACATGCAAGGTTTTTCTGTGGGATAGAAGTATATATTGAAGCTAAAATTTCATTTAAAATTTTAATTAATCGTTATAGTAGTTGACTGAAATTTCTAACCGATAGATTGCTGATGTTTAAAATTTTTCTGAAGTAAAGAGTAAATTTCGCTATCCAGAAATTCATCATTATAAAAATAGTTTTCTTTAAAGTAAGCTTCCTTTTCAAATCCCATACTCTTTAAGATTCCCCTAGAATTATCATTTTCTGGATTTATATTGGCCTCTAAACTATGGAGCTTTAAATGATTAAAGCCGAAATTTATAATAGCTACCATAGCTTCCTTCATTAAACCTTTTCCCCAGAACTGTGGTTTCAACGTATAACCGATCTCGGCTCTGGCATTTTTACTATCTATTTTCCAAAAGCTAAAATCGCCGATATATCTTTGAGTAGATGTTTCTATAAGTGCCCAAAACATTCCTTTTTTCTGAGTGTACATGGAAAGATTTTCGGCTACAAAATTGTTTGAGAATTCAAGCGTAGTGTGTCTATCAGAATCCATATACTTCATAACGCGTTCGTCATTTCTATTATGTTGAATTTCTCGTGCGTCTTCCATAGATAACTTTCTTAAATACAGGCGTTCTGTTTTTAAGGAGGGAAATTCTTGAAAGTAGATCTCATTTATCATATCCAGTAAATTTAATAAAAAATGAAAAACGCGGTAAACCTAATTGAGATTTAGTGAAAAGGATCTCAGTTTCAAATCTCTGGTTCTTACGATTTTCATTCCAATTATTAATCTTCAATGAGATGAGAATTTCATCTACTCTGGGATTATTTAGCAATGACATATTTGAGATATTGCGCATTTCTGCCTTCTTTAATCTAACTATGGCGGATATTACGAAAGAATTTAATCATTTGTTTGCAACTATTTAATTCGTGATCTTAGCTTTCTAAATGAAGGTTATGTTGTTTAGTATCTAGTTTTATGCGTTTTTGGTAATGGACAATTTTTTCTTTTCGATGTAACTGTTTACAAGTTCCTCCAATACTTCTATAGGAAGTGCACCATTTTTAAGGATAACATCGTGAAATTCTCTTATGTCAAAATTTTCCCTTAGTTCATTTTTTGCGTTTTGCCGAAGCTCAAGAATTTTTAGCATCCCAATCTTATAGGCACATGCTTGTCCAGGGGTAACTATGTAGCGATCAATTTCTCGTTCAGAATCTTCTCTGGAAACATAAAGATTTTTAATCATATATAGAATGGCCTCTTCACGAGTCCATCTTTTATAATGAATTCCTGTATCCACAACTAATCGAACTGCACGCTGCAATTCTGAACTTAGCCTACCTAGGTTTCCGGCGGGATCTTTATTGTAAGCGCCAGCTTCAAAAGCTAACCTTTCGCCATATAGGCCCCAGCCTTCGGTATAGGCTGTAAATGGAAGCACATTCCTAAACATAGGTACATCCTCTAATTCGCGTTGTATGGCAATTTGAAAATGGTGGCCTGGGATGCCTTCGTGATATGCAAGACTTTTTTGCCAAACTAAAAAAATAGAGTCTTTCTTTTCTATGTTAGTCAAATTTGTGAAGAATATTCCTTGCCCTTTACTGTATACATATTGATTGGGTTGCGATGATCCAAGATAAACAGGAGTGGGTCTTACAACTAATTCACTGTTAGGTTTAATATTAAAATAGGGTGTAAATAAGGAGTCAGCTTCAATTAAGGTTAGTCGGTAATAATCTAAAACTTGATCTGCAAGACTTTTACCATCTTTAGATTTTGAAGGATACAGCATATTGCCAGTTTTATACGCTACCATAGTAATGGCATCTTCCATGGGAATGGTACTATCCAAAATGCCATAAGTTATCACTCCTTCTCTCAACTCTTTTTGTATTCTTTCTACTTCTGTTAGTCCTATTTGGTGTATGGCTTCGGGATCGAGTGTTGTGGTTGTTTGCGTTTTTAAACAATAGCGATAATAGGCATCTCCATTCGGTAGTTTCCAAACACCAGCATCATCAGTTGCAATTTCCTGTAATTTTCGTAAGTGGTTCAGATAATCTAGGTAGGCAGGAATTATTTTTTTTTCAATTATGGTTTGAGTTTGAGCTAATAATTCTGTTCTTTCCTCATTCGAGATTTCGCCTATATTTGATAACCCATTATTTAATGTTAGGTAAAAGATGTTATTTTTTATATCCTTTTCTAAAATTGTTGAATCCTCAGAAACACTTATTAAGTTGCTTATAACTCCAATCGTTTTTTCAATGATAAAGTCTGGTGGAATGATACCTTTAAAAGCCCGAATACTATCCTTGGTGATGAGTTGGTTTATTTTGAAAGGAAATTTTTCTAAACGGTTTATATAGGCCGTAACATCAGATTCTTTCTCAAGTTTATGATATTCTTGCATAAACCTAGGGAAATTTAAAGCGCCGCCATTTAAGTGATCAAAACTATATCCTTGGTAGAAAAAGTTTTCCCTTTCTAATAAGTTATTGAGATACCATCCTAAAATTTTGTTGTTTAGTTGATTTTCTTCTGAAAGTTCGTCAAAATCATATTTTTGTAAAGTTTCATATTCTTCTTTATAAAAGTTCAAAAGATCGCGATCTGCTTCGTCTGATGCATCTGTGAGTTCACTTTTTGTAAATCGATAAAGTACGGGAACATCAAGTTGTGTAATCAATTCAGGATTTCTCAGCATCACTTTTACAAAAGTTCTATTGTATAAATGCTCTATGTTAAATGGTTTAAACCAAATTAAATTGACTATCCAAATAACTAATAATAGGAAGAGAACCAAAAAAGTAAGTTTAGCCCATTGCTTCCATTTTGTTTTTTTTGAAGTTTTCTTCATCTGTTCACTAACTATTTAATTCGTGATCTCAACTTGCTATTAAACAAGTAATGTAGTTTTGAAACTCTGGATATTACATTTTCTAACCTTCAAAAAGCTGGAACTTAACTCGAACAGTATTATAAATGAACTGTCGTTCTTATGATCTTCTATAACTTTGCTTGAAACTGCGAATTTGTTCATAATAAACTGATCAAAATTTTGTTAGTTGGTTACTCTAAATATATGATAATTAATCAAGTACAATAATAATAGCCTAGCAATATGTATGAAGAGAGATATAGAAATAGTTGAAATCTTTGAAAATTTTAAAAAAAGAAATCGGATTAAATGCATCACACATTCAATCCGATTTAAATAAAAGTAGGGTAGTACTTAATGTTACTTAATCTCCATAATACTTATTGCAAAACCTCCACCTTCTTTCATCGAAAAGCTTTGTGTTGTGTTCTTGTTCACTTCAATCTCTTCAATAGTGATTTTGGTAGGATTTGTTTTATAATGACTGTCCTCTGCATCTTTATAAATATGTGCAGTATACGTTTTATCTTCATCTAAGAAATCGAAATTTACAGTGATGTTTCTAGCATTTTCATCTGTAATTCCACCCACAAACCAATTGCCTGTTTCTCGTTCCTCTCTTGCTAATACTACAAAATCGCCAATTTCACCGTCTAGAACTTTTGTTTGTTCCCAATCTACTCCAACTTCTCTAATAAATTGAAAAGCGGGTTGATTCTCGTAATTCTCAGGTAGATCGCATGCCATTTGAATCGGGCTATATATCACTACGAACAAAGCTAATTGCTGAGCCAATGTGGTATTGATCTGATTATTTGGTTTGGTAGGCAATGCAATATCAAAGACACCAGGTGTAAAATCTATTGGTCCGGCAAGCATTCTGGTAAACGCTACAATTGGTAAATGTTCTGGAGGATTTCCGCCATCATTTGCCCAGGCATTAAATTCTTGTCCTCGCAAACCTTCTCTAGCAATTGCATTTGGATAGGTTCTTCTAAGACCAGTTGGCTTAATAGGTTCATGTGCATTTACCGCAATATCATATTTCGCAGCTTTTTCTATCGCATTCTGATAGTGATTTACCATCCATTGTCCATGATGAAATTCTCCCTTCGGGATAATTTTCCCTACATATCCAGACTTTACCGAATGTATACCAAGATCGCTCATAAGTTGGTAAGCACTATTCATTTGTTTTTCATAGGTTCTAGGAGCCGCCGAGGTTTCATGATGCATAATGATCTCTACATCTCTTTCTTTCCCATATCTAACTACTTCTTTGATATCATAATCTGGGTAAGGTGTTACAAAATCGAACACACCTTCTCTGTCTTCAAATCCAATCCATTTTTCCCAACCCGTATTCCAACCTTCCACTAGAAGACCGGTAATTCCATTAGCAGAAGCAAAATCTATATATCTTTTTGCGTTTTCAGTGGTTGCACTATGCCTTCCATGTGCTTTTCCGGTATCCACCCATTTCCCATTTTCATCTTGAGTCATGCCATAATCCCAACTTCCTTTATCCACATGCATTTCCCACCAAATACCCATGTATTTTTTAGGCTTGAACCAACTAACATCTCCAATTTTATTAGGTTCGTTCAAGTTTAAGATGAGTTTAGATTCTATAAGATCTGTAGCTTTATCTGCTATCTGAATTGTTCTCCAAGGGGTAGAGAAGGGCAAGGCTCTTTTTACTTTATATCCTAAACGGTCTGAGCCCACAAGCTGACTAGTCATTTTTAGGTTTTCAGGATCTACTTTTAAGGTCATGCTGGCATAATCTAATAAACTAGCTTCATGAAAACTTAGATAAACTCCTTCCGCAGATTTCATAGTTACAGGCGTATGAACTGCATTATCTTTTATAGAAGTATGCCCAAGACTATGTTTTTTTCCTCTTTCTATCGCATCAATTTCAGAAACAGAAGTGGTATTATAAAGATGCTCATAGCTATCCCAATCTGCCGGTTGCCACCATGTAGTGTGATCACCGGTTAATTGAAATTCGGTATTTTCCTCCATAATTATAAGGCTGTCAACACCTTTTTGGGTAGGAAATTCATATCTAAATCCAATCCCATCATCATACACTCTAAAGTGTAAGTTGAGTCTTCGTTTATCCTCTTTTTTCTCTTCCAATTCTACAATTAGTTCATTGTAGTTGTTTTTTACTTCTCGCTGTTCCCCCCAAGGCATTTTCCAAGTTTCATTAAAGGAACTGGAGCTTGATTTTAAAACCTTGAAGTTGTCCTTTATAGCTTTCTGATCTTTAAAATCGAAACTAATAAAAGAAGTATCTATTACTGCTGAATTATTATGCGAAACAACATAAAATGCTTGTCCATCTTCTGAAAGATCAAAATTGATCTGATTCACTTTAGAAGGAGAAGTAACCGTAAATGCTGAAGGTTGCTGTGTACTTTGACATGATAAAAATGGTAGAAGTACAGTGAACTTTAGTAGGGAAAAAAGTCTTTTCATTAAAATATAGTTAGGTGTTTTAAGTCAGCGTCTCTTATAAAAAATAGGAGATCATAGTAATTTGCTATTAACTGAAGTTTAAAAAGTCTAAAATATCATATTTCTTTCAAAATCTATCAGTTTACTTATACCTTAACGTAATAGAATCTTCAAGAAAAGTCATTTCCGGGTTTACCCGGTAATATGATATCCTCCATCTACATGTCTTATCTCTCCAGTAATTCTAAGTTCCGGTCTAAATAAATGCGCGATTTCATAGGCAAGATCCATTGGTTTCGCATTTCCTAATGGACTCATTCTATTAGAAGTTTGCACATCCTTTTCATTTAAAGTAGCATTTCCAGCCTTACTTCCCATATATGGTGAAAACCTTAGCACATTCACCCGAATATCGTGAGATCTTCCAAGTTCGTCGGCTAATTCTACCGAGATACGCTCTAGTGCTGCTTTTGCAATACTGATATTTCTATATGGATGGAAAGTAACCTTTGCTGCAGCTATGTAGCTTAGGGAACAAATGGAAGCTCCTCTTTGCAATACGTCATGCTTCAATAAATAATGCGTTAAACGTATTAGAGAATATGCCGAAACATCCATGGTATCACAAAACTCTTCTTTAGTAACCTCTAACAAAGGTTTTACTTCTTTATTCCGAATGGTTTTATCCATTGCAATTGCGTGAAGCAATCCATTCAATTTTATATTTTTATCGGCTAAATTTTTCGCAAAAGATTCAATGTTATCATCTAGAGTAACATCTAAGATCTCTACAGCAGAATCTCCTAATTCTTCTTTAACGGCGAGTTTAAAATCTTCAAAATTTTGATTAAGGAAAGATTTTGCTTTGTCAGATAATTGTGAGTGATGCGCACTCACACCAAGTCCGGTGCAAACAACCTTTCCACCTTGTTTAATAATTTCTTTGGCTGCATACATTGCAAGCGAATGTTTATCGGCAATACCAGTGATCAAAAAAGTTGTATTAGCAAGCATATGTTTTATGTTTTAGAAGGTTAAAAATAGAAATCACCATTTGTATAAAGCCGTTCCCCAAGTCCAGCCAGCACCTACGGCTGCAAACAAAAGGAGATCTCCACTTTCAAATTTGTTGTTTTTTAAAGTTTCATCAAGGATGATAGGAATGGTTCCTCCAGAAGTATTGGCATATCTGTCCATATTGGTTTTTACTTTTTCAAAAGGAAGGTTTATACGTCTAGCTACTTCTTGCAGAATTTTTATACTGGGTTGGTGTGGTAATAAAAACTTAACCTCATCTATAGTTCGATCGTTCTTTTCAAGTATTTCTGAAATACATTTAGGAACCACATCTATCGCAGTCTTATAGACTTCGCTTCCATTCATTTGGAAATAGTGTTCTCCTTTATCTATGCTGTCTTCTGAAGTTGGAGTTTCAGAACCGCCTGCAGGAATTGTGAAATGCTCTTTTCCAGTTCCATCTGTACGCAAGATAAAATCGATGAAACCTTTATCTTCGGTTGTACTTGAAAGAACGAGTGCGCCAGCACCATCTCCAAAAAATACTGCATCTCTTCTGGACCAATCTGTGATATTAGAGAACGTATCTGCACCAATAACTAGCACATTTTTATACATTCCTGTTTTAATGTATTGAACTGCGGTAGAGGTTGCGAATAAAGCACCCGAGCATACTGCCGAAATATCGAAAGCTACTGCATTTGTTGCCTTCAGTTTTTCTTGAACAAAACAAGCGCAAGAGGGGGCAGGTCTATCTGGGGTAGCAGTGGCTAAAATTATAAGATCTATATCTGTTGGTGCTAATCCGGCATCTTTTAAAGCAATTTGTGCTGCCTTATAAGCTAAATCACTAGTGGTTTCTCCGGTAGAAATTCGGCGTTCTTTTATTCCAAGATTTTCATAGATCCATTTGTCTGAGGAGCCAATACTTTCAAAATGATCATTCTTAACTATATTTTTCGGCGCATAAGAACCGGTACCCTTTATATATGCATTTATCATAGACTAAATTTAGCTTCCAAAATTCATCTTTATTTTAGAAAATGCCCACAAAAATCAACATAAAATGTTCATTTTTATGATATTAGGAATCTACGAGCATATAAAAATGAATATGATAAATAGAAGGGATTTTGAAGCCTAAGATTGCAGTATTCGTAAGTTAGGGAATTATAGAAATGTATTTACAAAGGAATACTTCTGTAGAAATTTAAAGATTTGCAATTAATACCATCGATAAAAACCGATTTTGATGAAATAACGACTCTTATAAGACTGTAATTGCGAATTTGTTTTTAAGAAAAGATAGAATCTTTATCCATGAATGGTTTCATGTTTCCCGTAGCTTTTTATTAATTCGCCTTCAAATTCCACCAATTCTTTCCATCGCGCATCTACATCGATATCTTTTCCATATTTCCGAGCGAAACTAATAAATGTGGTATAATGCCCTGCTTCACTTACCATAAGATCGTAATAGAACTTGGAAAGTTCTTCATCGTTAATTTCCTTTGATAGTAATTTAAAACGTTCGCAACTTCTGGCTTCAATCATTGCTGAAAATAGCAATCTATCCACCATTGCATTTAATCTGCTTCCGCCTTTATTCATGAATTTATAAAGTTCGTTCACATAACTGTCTTTGCGTTCACGCCCAAGTTTAAACCCTCTTTTTTTAATGATCTCATGCACCATTTCAAAATGCTCCAGTTCTTCTTTTGCTAAGGCCAATAGCTCTGTAACTAGTTCAGGATATTCAGAATTTAAGGTGATAATTGTGATGGCATTGGTAGCCGCTTTTTGCTCACACCATGCGTGATCTGTAAGAATCTCTTCTATATTGGATTCAACTATATTAACCCAACGTGGATCTGTTTCTAACTTGAGATGAAGCATTTTTTAATTTTTTGAGTTACTCATTGTTAAGAATCGAGCGATATTCTAAAATAGAAAAATCATGCGATATTGCTATTTTAAAGGCATGCTAAAAGTAAATTTTGTCTGGTCATCTACAGATTTTACATGCATATGTCCAGCATGCGCTTTGGCAATTTCAGAAGAGATATAAAGGCCTAAACCTAATCCAGATTTATTATTTGCAGAATTGGTAGTGAAAAATGGCTTAAATAAACTCAACATTTTTTCCTCCGGAATTCGTTCTCCAGAATTGGAAACCATTAATGTAAATTGTCCGTTTTCAGCTTTAACTTCTGTAATAACCGGTTTATCTGAAGAACCATGTTTTATAGCATTTCCTAATAAATTTGAAAAGAGCTGACTAATCCTGTTATGATCGCAGGTCACATCTTCTTTAAGAGAAATATTTACTTGAATTTCATGATCTGGATCTACCGTGCTAATTTCGTCTATCACCTGCAACAAAGCTTTCTTTAATGCGCTATTATCTTGAGTAGGCTCCAACATAATTCCTTCTCCTAGATGTCCTTTTGCGAAATCTAATAAATTATCTATTAAACCTTGCATTCTATAGGATGTGGCTTTAATTGTATTCGCTTGGCGAGTTGCCAACTCTGGAAGATCTAGTTTCAGTAAAATATCTGCGCACATTCTAGTAGTTCCTACAGGATTTCTAAGATCGTGTCCTAAAATGGCTATAAATGTTTCTCGTAACTCTGCAATTTGCCGTTCTTCCTTTAAACTGGAACCCAATTCCTTTAACTTCTCTACAGCATCTAAATGAAAAGAAATCAATTGAGTGTAAAGCTGAAATAATTCCTTTGTTTCTTGATTATCTAGTTTTCCCGGTTCTGGATCTATAGCACAAAGAGTTCCGAAAAACCGTCCATCTTTTCTGAAAATAGGATAAGAAATATAACTCTGAAATCCATATTGCAATGGCGTAGGATGCTGGCTATATTCTTCACTGTTTTCAACATGCTCGATAATGACAGGACTGTGATGTTGCCTAATTGAATTGCAAATTGTAGTTTCTAGAACCAACTCATCACCGGTTTTAAGTCCGAAGTTTATTTCATCCTGCGACATACACGTGATCCATTTTTCTTCTGTAACTCTAGCAATTGCAGAAAATTTCATGCCTGTAGTTCTGCAAATAACATTTAGAATAGAAGGGATAGCTCCAATTTGCGCAACATTCTCGATATCTTGAACTAGTTCCGGACTTAGGGAATCTTTATACATGTAGTAACCAATTTTTTTTAAAGATATTAAATAATCAGTAAAAAAAAGTAAGGATTAATGAGACAGCGGTTTGTGAGAGCGATTTTGCTATTTGCAACTACTTTGAAATGCAAAAAATCCCATTTCAGATTTATTTTAAATTCATCCTAGGCTTAAATAAGATTAGCTGTATTTCTTATTGATATATGCTATAATAGCTTTCGCCTTACCTTCAGATGATTTAAATCTCCCTTTAAAATATATGGCAGTACTTCCTATATATCTGCACAAGGGTAAAATTCTGTAATCTTCAAAAATTGAATTATATACCGCTTTATTTGGCGCAACAGGAGTTGCGGTGGGGAAAAACTTGCGATGTTCGGTATCCATGAATAATTCATATTTCAACTTCCTAATTTCAAGTCTTGGTGGATTTGCAGTATTCGTGAAGTTTGTAGCTAAGGAATGCATGTCAGAATAATATTCTTCCAACATATTTAAAAGAGTTTCATCAGGAAATTCAGATAATACCCCTGAGGAATTTAAGTAATCCCAGGTGTTATTCTGATTAGCAATGATTGGAGTTGTAGTAAAATCGTTAAATGCCAAAATGAAGGCCAAGGAGTCTGAAATTATTTTTTGATCAGATTCCATAATGGGAATTAGCTTATTTCCTGCATTTTCTTGTAATTCTAAATCTGAAATTATCTTATCTGTTCTAAGAACATCATTTTGGATCTCTTTCCCCATAGATCTAATATGAGTAATCATTAAGAAATTCTCCTTTCTGTTCTCGTTCCAGTTATTGATGTTTAGGGCGATTAGAATACCAATTACCACAAGAACGATCTCTCCAACGGCATACATTAAATATTTGCTGAAATTATTCTCGCGTAGCATTTTCTGTCGAATCCTTTTAAAGAATTTTAGCATAGAAGTTCTAGATTGGCTTCTTTAAAAGTATGACAATTAATTTGTTAGCTATAGTTCGAATTTAAAATTAGGATATCAGTCCTAAAAATATAAATTTCAAGAAATTATTTTCTATCCCATATTTACATTGAACAG
>CAZWSP010000032.1:0-25447 GCA_964636585.1 uncultured Antarcticibacterium sp. | reverse complement strand
AAAGACAAAAATCTGGTGAGAGCATTCTATTTCCTTCCTATACAGGAAGTATGAAAAGAGGGAAACTTCCAGAATCTATTAATAACGGCAATAAAAACATTGTGTTATTTAATAGCTCAGATGATGAATTTGCTGCGCTCGGGAAGGAATATGATAACCCATATTTTAAAGATCAAATAGACGCACTTCAAAATCTAACCACCTATTTTGGCTCTTCAATGCCGTCCTATAATTTAATTATAAGAATGCATCCAAATCTTAAAGGTGTAGAGCATTCTTTTGTTACCAGAATTTTGGAGTTGCATAATAATTATCCAAACATTTTTGTAATAGCTCCAGAAAGTACTACTGATAGTTACACTTTAATTAATATAGCAGAAAAGGTTATTAGTTTTGGATCAACGACTGGATTAGAAGCTAATTTTTTGCGGAAACCTGTAGTTTTACTTGGTAAAGGTTTATACTATTTTTCTGAAGTTGCATATGTTCCCAGAGACATTCCCGAAATATATCAATTATTAAGATCTAATTTAGAGCCGAAGCCATTATTGGATACTATAAAATTTGGATATTACTTTTTACAAGGTGGATCTAAAACGGAGTATTATTATGAAGATAAGACCGGAAGTGGCATATTTTTTAAGGATGTTCGGATTCATGAGTATTCTAATTGGCAACGTTTACAATCCAAGATAATTCAGTTGAGTTATAAATTCTTAAATTTAAGATTGAAGCTAAATTGATATGGGAAATTACAAATTTGCGGCGTTTGTAATGACCTATGAGCGTTCTGATCTTATATTACAAACAATAAAAGATATAAAAACTCAAGCCGTTGCTCCGGAATTAATTTTAATTGTAGATAACAGCATTTCTAACGATACTAAAGAGTTAATTGTTAAGCAGAGCTTTGATGATGTTATTTATCACAAAATGGAATTTAATAGCGGACCTGCCGGAGCTGCTTATTACGGATTAAAAGAATTAACTCGTCAAGGTTACGATTGGATCTATTGGGGAGACGATGATAATCCTCCAAAAGATCATTTAATATTTGAGAGTTTATTTAATGGAATTAAGCAGTTAAGATCTAATAGTATTAAGTTAGGAATTATAGGAGGGAAAGGTGGTAAATTCAATAAAAACACTGGAAGAATTAGATCACTTTCTAATAATGAACTTCATAAAGATACATATCTTGAGGTAGATTCAATACCGGGTGGGCATACAATGATTGTAAATTCAGAAATTATTAAAAGTGGTATTTTGCCGGATGAAGAACTATTCTTTGGTTTTGAAGAATTTGATTTTTGTTTAAAAGCAAAGGCAAATAATTTCAAATTATATGTAGCTGCAGACAGGTGGTTAAGAGTTCGAAGTAAAGCAATAAATACAGAAACAAATTATCAGTGGAAGCACTCTAATTTAGGAAATATAAATTTGATAAGCAGAGAATACTACAGCACTAGAAATTTGCTTAAAATATTTTATGGTAATAAATTTTATTTACCCTTCATCTATCTCAACTTTAAAAGTATTGGAAAGATGATCTTTGGTTTTAGATATGGAATAAGTTATGGCACTAAATTATTTAGATCTCAATACCTTGCGATGAAACATTTTTATCAGAATAAATTCGGAGCCCTAACTGCCAAGATTTAAATTTTTAAGACTCAATTAATGTTGAATAAGAACCTCAATAAGATACAAATTTTAGACTGCACCCTTAGGGATGGTGGTTATTATACAAATTGGGATTTCAATCAGGATCTAGTAGATAAGTATTTTGAACAAATCAATAAGTTACCTCTAGATTATGTTGAAATTGGTTACCGGTCTACAATAAAAGAGGAGTACAACGGTGCATTCTATTATTTACCACCATATCTTATGGAGGAATGCAGTCAAAAATGTGATAAAAAACTTGCAATAATCTTAAACGAAAAAGAGGTAGATCTTGGCAATGTTGAAGAACTTTTAAATCCTTGCAAAGGTTTAATAAGCTTGGTGAGGCTCGCAGTTGCTCCAGAGAATATGGAAAGAGCAACCCAGCTTGCTAAAAAGGTTAAATCTTTGAATTTCGAGATAGGATTTAATGTGATGTATGCTTCTAAATGGGATTTAGATAATCTATTTAATGAGCAGCTAAAACAAATAAATAAGATCGCAGACTATTTTTATGTTGTAGACTCTTATGGTGGTCTATATCCAATAGATGTGGAAAATATTATTTTAAAAATAAAAGAATCTTTAGATATTCCAATTGGTTTTCATGGGCATAACAATCTCGAACTGGCCTTAGTAAATAGTTTACAAGCATTAAAAAGTGGAGCCCAGATCATAGATAGTACAATTTTAGGTATGGGTAGAGGTGCAGGAAATTTAAAAACTGAATTGCTCCTAACTATATTAAATAATCAAGAACTAATGGAAATTGATTATGATGCCTTATATAGATTAACTGAACTTTTTGCTCCTTTACAAAATAAATATAAATGGGGAACCAATCTTCCTTTTATGATCTCTGGATCATTCTCTTTACCTCAAGATGCAGTGATATCAAAGATCAAGAAAAGATATCAATCCTTAAATTCAATTGTAAGAGATAATGTAATTACAAGTGAACAAAATAGGACACAAAACAAAAATTTTCCTGTGTTTCATCCAATTGAAAATTTCGATGCAGTCATGATCATTGGAGGAGGTAGCACAACCTTAGAGAATGATAATGCACATATTCAATTTTTAAAGGAGAACCCAAATACTGCATTGATTTTTGTTAGTTCAAAAAATATTAATGCCTTTGCTGAAACTGAAAATGCATCCTATCATTGTTTAGTTGGAAATGAAGCAGAGAGATTTATGAAAATTTCTCAAAAGCAGAAAATAGAGAATAAGAGGTTTATTATTTCAAACGCTTCAACATTCATACCTTTTAGTATAGAGAAATTTACGTTTAAAATACCTTCAACCGATCTTGAAGATCAATTTGAAGGCTCTGCTACTGCATTGGCTTTACAAATAGGGAAAACCCTAGAAATGAAGACTATTTATTTAACTGGTTTTGATGGATATCAAACTGATATTCAACCGGAAGAAATAGAACTATTCCAGGAAAATCAAATCCTTTTCGATAAAATTAAACAAAAAGGTATAGCCATTTTCTCTTTAACTCCTACCTTGTATGAAGTGGAAGTGAAATCAATTTATTCATTATTTTAAAATGTCTTTAGCTTTATTTTTACCGGTTAGGAGTGGCAGTGAACGAGTTGTGCAGAAGAATACACGTTCTTTTGCGGGATATAAAAATGGAATTTTTGAACTGAAACTTAATCAGATAAAAGATTTAGATGAGGTAGATCAAACCATAATATCCAGCAATGATGAAAAATGTCTGGAAATAGCAACATCTTTTAAAGACAAAATTAAAAATCTTGTTATTGATGAAAGACCGGAACATTTGGGAAATGCTTCAACTAAATTAGAAGATTTAATTACTCATGCTTCAAAAATCAATAATTGCGATCATGTTTTATGGACTCATGCTACAAATCCTCTTTTTTTCTCAACTAATTATAAGGCAGCGATCAAACAATATTATGATCAACTATCAAATGGCTATGATTCGCTAGTTTCTGGGTATTTAATGAAAGAATTTTTAATAGATCCTGAAAATAATGAGATTATAAATAATAAAACGGATCTAAAATGGCCTCGTACCCAAGATCTAGCTGAACTTTTTTCTATTAATAATGCAGTCTTTCTGGCAGATAGTGAGCGATATAAGATGGGCGATAGAATAGGTGTAAATCCCTTTTATTTAGTGAATGATAAAGTTGCTTCTTTAGATATAGATTATGAAGAAGATTTTCTAATTTCAGAAGCTGTTTATGAAAAACTTAACAAATAAAAAGGCTATTTTCTGGGATTTTGATGGAGTAATTTTAGACTCCATGCCAATAAGAGAAAGAGGTTTTAGAGAAGTGCTTTCTGCTTACCCCGAGGAACAAGTAAATATATTAATAGACTTTCATTCGAAAAATGCGGGTTTGTCAAGGTATATTAAATTCGATTATTTTTTTAAAGAAATTAGAAAAGAAGAGAATACTCAAAAATTACAGGAAGATCTCATTAATCAATTTTCGGAAATCATGAAAGAATTATTAGTAGATAGGAGTTTGCTTAATAATAAGGTGTTGAGTTTCATCCGAAGAAATTCGCTGATACCCATGCATATAGTATCCGGATCTGATGGGAGCGAGTTGAGGTATCTTTGTAAAGAACTACAGATAGCTAATCTTTTTGTTTCTATTGAAGGATCTCCAATTGCCAAGATAGTGCTAGTAGAAAATCTGATTGAGAAATATAACTATTCAAAAGAAGAGTTATGTTTAATAGGGGACTCAATAAATGATTATGATGCAGCTTCTCAAAATGGGATTGATTTTTTTGGTTATAATAACACGGAGTTAATAAAGTTAGATTCAGCCTATATCTATGAGTTTTAAAAAACTGAATAATTCTATTGCTGGCTTATTTCGTTTGTTTAGACATCTCAAGATCTTTAATCCTCAAACCGAATTTCAAAATAAAAGAGTAGTTATAATTGGGGCAGCAGACTCTATTTACAATCAGGAAAACGGTAATTATATCGATCAATTTGATATTGTAATTAGAGTAAATAAGGCTGTTCACAATCTTAATCCATCAAATTACTCTTTTGTAGGCTCACGTACTACACATTTATTTCATAGTTTTTATGAAAATGAGTTTAGTGGTGGAGGATTAATAGATTGGGAATTATTCGACAAAGTAGGAGTAAAGAAGGTGATAAATCCTAATCGAACTTATAAAGGGATAATCACTCATCTAAATTATTATAAAAGAAAACAAGAAAGTAGAAAGACCTATATCATTTCTTCCAAAAATTATAATAGGATAAGCAATGAATTAAATAATGCTATTCCAACTATAGGGTTTTCAACTCTAATGTTATTGCTAGACACCAAGTGTGCGGAGTTATTTATTACAGGTTTTACATTTTTTAAAACTCCTTATGTAAAAGGATATCGCGATGAACTACTGGATATGGATATTAATAGGGAGCATATTAATAAGCAAGGGATCCATGATATTGAATTAGAATTTGAGATCTTTAAAAAATCCTTAACAACCGCCAAACCAAAAAAAGTTACCTTTGACGCCGATCTTAAAAAAATAATTGAAAATAGTTTTATTCTATGAAATTGCTTTATTACTCTACATCGTATTATGCCAATCACGGCGGGAGTATACAGTCCATAGAATTTTTTCGTCAGTTAGAGTTTAACGAAGAAGTTATAGATAAAGCAATATATCCGGTCCTAAATATTCAAAATAAATCAGATTCTTTACGTTGTTTTTCATTGAGAGAATTTTTGAGGAAAATCCCAATATTACAAGTGTTGTTCTTTTATAGGAGAAACACCTTCCACATTAACGGATTAATAAAAAAGATAAAGGAGTTCCAACCTGATGCTTTATTAATACAGATAGATTCAAATTTCTTACAAATTAAGAAGCTTAAAAATAAATTTCCGGATTTAATAATCGCTAACCAAATAAATGGATCTCCATTCGATGAACCCTTCAAGAATGTTGCTTTTAAAAATTATTTTTTAAAGAAACAGAAAGAATCCTATCAAATTTCCAATATTAATTTTTTTATTTCAGATTTTTCTAGAGATAGAATAATGGGGGAACAAATTAATGAGAACAGAGATGTTGTAATACATAATGGAACAGATCCTAATAAATTTTTCCCTATAGATAATAAAGGTCACCTTAGAAATAAGTGGAATTATCCCAGTGATAAATTTGTTATAGGTTATATAGGAACGCTAGATTTTCATAAACAATTGGGAATCCTATTAGATGTTTTTGCAGATCTCATGCCGAAATATCCCAACTTATTTTTAGTAATTATTGGGAATGGTCCAGCTTTAAATAAATTGAAGCAACAGATCAAGGATCTGGGCTTAGGTGAAAATGTGCAATTAAGAGGATGGCTACAGCATGAGGAAATTAATGAAAATCTGAACTGTTTTGATCTCGCGGTTCATCATTATGCCAATACGTATATGAATCCTCTAAAGATTTTCGAATATTTATCTGCAGGGTTGCCTGTAATTGCCCCAGATATCCCTTCAGTAAGATCAATTTTTAAGAATAGGCATGATCTCTTAATTACTGGATCAAGTCATGGAGAAGTTAAAAGCTCGATAAAAGAACTTTTAGATGATTCGCAATTCCGTGAAAGTATTAGCAACAATGAGCATTTAATTCATGAAATTGAAGGCAATTACACTTGGAAGAAATATACTAACAGAATAGTGCGGGAGATTAAAAGAAAATTATAAGACATAATTTCCAATAAATTTAAAAGAATAGATTTTGCGTAAACTCATTCGAATAACCACCATTCCGCTATCTCTTGAAAAGCTCTTAGAAGGTCAACTCACTTATATGAATGATCATTATAAGGTAACTGCAATTTCAGCTGAAGAGGAAAGATTGGGTAATTACGGTAAGGATAATGGGGTAGAAGTTTATTGGGTGGAAATGACTCGTAAGATCACACCAATGCAAGATTTAAAATCTGTAATTAAATTATACAAATACTTTAAAGCCGAGAATCCATTCATAGTGCACACACATACCCCAAAGGCTGGGATTGTTGGCATGTTGGCGGCTAGATTGGCTGGTGTTCCAAACAGGCTTCATACGGTAGCAGGAATGCCTTTGATGGAAACTACGGGAATAAAGCGTAAAATATTGAACTTTGTTGAAAAACTAACCTATTCTTTAGCAACTAAAATATATCCAAATTCAAAAGGTTTAGAGCAAATTATTTTAGGTGAAAATTTCGCTAAACCATCTAAATTGAAAGTTTTAGGAAAGGGAAGCTCTAATGGAATAGATACTACTTATTTTGATCCTAATTTATATTCGGAAAGTTACAGAGCTAATACGCGCGAAGAATTAAACATAGAAGCAGAGGATGTAGTATTTATTTTCGTTGGCAGAATTGTTTCGGAAAAAGGTATCAATGAATTGATTGCTTCTTTTGTGAAACTTCATAAAAAATATTCTCATATTAAGTTACTTTTAATTGGTCCGTTTGAAGAAGATCTAGATCCTGTTAGCCCAGAAACTTATAATAGTATCCAAACTCACGAAGCCATAATTTCTGAAGGGTATCAAGCAGATATCCGTAAGTATCTTACCATTTCGAATGTTTTAGCTTTTCCTAGTTACAGAGAAGGATTTCCAAATGTTGTAATGCAAGCGGGAGCAATGGAAATTCCAGCAATTGTAACTAACATAAATGGTTGTAATGAAATAATTATAGAAAGTGTAAATGGCTTAATTATTCCTGTAAAGGATGAAAATGCATTGTATTACACAATGGAGAAATTGATTCTAGATAAAGAACTTTTAAAGGAGTTAACTAGGAATGCTCGAAAAGAGATCACTTCTAATTATGAAAGAGCTGAATTTTGGAAAATTCTTCTCGCCGAATATAAATCATTAGAAAAAGTTTGATTTAGTATAAAAGGAAGTTGTTATAGTTCATCATCATTTTTGTATTTTTGCAAAAATTTATTTCAATAAGCATTGTGCAATGCTAACTGATTTAAAAATATTTAAAAGTAATTAAATCAAGCTATTTGGGCGTTTACAACAATATCTTTAAACCATTTATAGATTTTATAACTTCATTTTTAGCATTGGTGATTCTCAGTCCATTACTAATTATAGTTTCTCTACTTCTGGCATTAGCTAATGGAGGAAATCCATTTTTTGTACAATTCAGACCGGGTAAAGGAGGGAAGATCTTCAGTATAATTAAATTTAAGACCATGACTGATGAGCGAAATTCATCAGGAGAATTACTTCCAGATTCAGAAAGACTAACATTAATTGGTAAAATTATTAGAAAAACATCTTTAGATGAAATACCGCAGTTAATAAATGTTTTTAAAGGAGAGATGAGTATAGTGGGCCCAAGACCTTTATTGCCACAATATTTATCTATTTATAGTCCGGAACAATATAAGCGACATCTGGTTAAGCCGGGAATAACTGGTTGGGCACAAATTAATGGAAGAAATGCAATTAGCTGGACCAATAAGTTTGAATTAGATGTTTGGTATGTAGAGCATATTTCGTTTTTATTAGATTTTAAAATTTTACTGAAAACTATCCAAAAAGTACTTGTTTCAGAAGGAATAAATTCAGAAAACATGGCAACTACTGAACCATTTAACGGAATTAACTGATGAATATTTACGGCGCAAGTGGACATGCAAAAGTTATTATAGATATTGCCAAATCTAATGGAATTGCAATAGAAACCATTTTTGATGATAATTCTGAAATTAAATTTTTAGATGAAAAAGAAGTAGTTCATTTAATTTCTGAAGAAATGAAAGCCTCGGAAACCATAATAGCTATAGGAAATAATAAAATTAGATTTAAGGTTTTAAATAATTATACGGGTAAAATTGCAGATGCACTTTCACACAATTCGGCAGTTTTATCCCCAACTTCCAAAATTGGAGTAGGAACTGTGGTAATGCCAAATGTATGTATTAACGCTTCTTCTGTAATTGGTGAACATTGTATAATAAATACCGCTGCAACTGTAGATCATGATTGTGAAGTTCAGGACTTTACACATATTTCTCCTAATGCTGCTATCGCGGGAAATGTTCAAATTGGGGTTGGAACACATATCGGAATTGGCGCTGTTGTAATTCCCGGTATAAAAATTGGTAAGTGGGTAACCGTTGGAGCTGGTGCAGTAATTATAAAAGATATTCCGGATTTTGCCGTTGTGGTTGGAAATCCTGGAAAAATAATAAAATATTCTAATTAGAATTTATGGAAGAAAGCAAAATATGGCTCTCTTCTCCCCACATGGGAGGATCAGAACAAGAATTTATAAATGAGGCTTTTAGAGAGAACTGGATTGCGCCATTAGGGCCAAATGTAACAGGTTTTGAAAAAGATCTTGAAAGTTATTTATCCTCAACTCAAAATAGTTCGAATGAGTTTCACGTAGCGGCTTTAAGTTCTGGAACGGCTGCTTTACATCTTGCATTAATTTTACTGGATGTTAAGCCAGGGGATGAAATTCTTTGTCAGAGTATGACTTTTGCAGCTTCAGCAAATCCAATTAGATATTTAGGGGCTACCCCCGTGTTTATTGATAGTGAAAAGGATACATTAAATCTTTGTCCTATTCAGCTAGAAATTGCTATTAAAGATAAAATTGAAAAAGGGGTAAAACCAAAGGCCATTATTGCTGTACATTTATATGGAATGCCATACAAAGTGGATGAAATTAATGCCATTGCTAAAAAATATGATATTCCGGTTATTGAAGATAGTGCAGAAGCTTTAGGTAGTACTTACAAAGGGAAAAAATGTGGTACATTTGGAGAGATAGGCATTTTATCTTTTAATGGAAATAAGATAATTACTACTTCTGGTGGTGGTGCTTTAGTGACCAATAATTTGGACCTAAAGCAAAGAGCCATATTTTTAGCTACACAAGCCAGAGATAATGCTCCGCACTATCAGCATAGTGAGATAGGATATAATTATAGATTAAGTAATATTTCGGCGGGAATTGGAAGAGGGCAAATGCAAGTGTTGGATGAACATGTTGGATATCGAAGAGAGATGAATTTGTTTTATAAAGAGTTATTTGAAAATATAAATGGCGTTAAAGTTTATGATGAACCCAATGCTGATTATTTTTGCAATAATTGGTTATCTATTATCAATGTAGACAATTCTGTAACTGGGAAGTCTCGGGAAGATTTGAGATTATTTTTGGAAACTAAAAATATAGAAAGTAGACCTCTTTGGAAACCAATGCATATGCAGCCAGTTTTCGAAGATTTTCCATTTTATGGAGATGGTATAGCTGAAGAGATTTTTAATAATGGATTGTGCCTCCCTTCAGGTTCCAATCTTAATGATGAAGATAGATCTAGATTATCTAAAAGCATCAATCAATTTTTTGAAGTTAATTAAATATTAGTTTGATGGGAGACCGATTATTATCAGCATTAAAAGTGAGTTTATCCTCAGCAGATAGTGCCTTAAATTTAAGGAATTTGAAATACTTGCCTAGGTGGGCAGTATTTCTAATTGATATCTTATTGGTTACCATTTCTACTATTATTACCTTTTATATCATAATTGACCTTACTCCGAATTATTATCATTTTATAAGTTTTCCAGCGAAAGGTGCACTTATAATTTTGGCTAATATATTCTTCTTTTTCGTGTTTAAAACCTATGCTGGAATCATTAGATACTCATCTAATATCGATGCTTTAAAGTTGATTTTAGCAACGATATGTTCTTTTATTACTTTAATATTCCTTAATTATATCACTTTTTTTATAATTGGTGAAAAAATATTTTTAATTGGAAGCCTGCTTATTAATTTATGGATCTCTTTTTCGTTATTATTTCTTTTTAGACTTAGTGTTAAACAGGTTTATGAGTTTTATAAAATTGTAATTAGAGGTGAATCAATAAAACGAGCGGTGATTTTGGGAGCTGATGAAAATGCGATTTCCATTGCTGGAGCATTAAATATTGAACATCCCAGAAGATTTAAAATAGTTGGTTTTTTAACCAAAACGAAACATAATAAGAGTATTAGAATTCTTGACACCCCAGTTATTAAATTTCAAACTTCGGTAAGTGAAAGTATAAAGAAACTTAGGGCAAATGCCTTAATTTTAAGTGAGCAAAATTTAACTGCAGAGGAAAAATTTGCTATTGTAGAGGATTGTCTAGAAAATGATATTCAAGTATTTAATTCTCCACTAGTTTCTAATTGGGAAAATAATGATAAGCCAATAGCTGAAAAGGTTAAAACTCTCCAAATTGAAGATCTATTAGATAGAGAGCCAATTGTTTTAGATAAAGAAAATAAAGAAGCACAATTAACAGGAAAAACAATTCTAGTAACTGGTGGTGCTGGATCCATAGGTAGTGAAATTGTTAGGCAGGTAGCTCAATACAATCCGCACAAACTTATTATCTTGGATCAAGCTGAAACTCCACTTCATAATTTACAGTTGGAAGTTGAATCTAAATTTCCAGATTTAAAATATCGTTTTATAATTTGTGATGTAGGGAATCAAAAGAGATTAGAATTAATGTTTCAAAACCATGATATTGATGTAATTTATCATGCAGCCGCTTACAAACATGTTCCTTTAATGGAGGCTAATCCTCATGAAGCAATATCTGTAAATATTTGTGGAACTAAGAACTTGGCAGATTTGGCAGTTAAATATAAAGTCGGTCATTTTGTAATGGTTTCCACAGATAAAGCAGTTAATCCTAGCAATGTTATGGGGGCTTCTAAAAGAGCTGCGGAAATGTATGTACAATCACTTTTCCATAGTCAAGAAGTCAAAGACGGAACCGAGACAAAATTCATTACTACTCGTTTCGGAAATGTTCTAGGATCAAATGGCTCTGTAGTTCCTTTATTCAGAAAACAGATTGAAAAAGGTGGACCCGTAACAATCACTCATCCAGATATTATAAGATACTTTATGACTATTCCTGAAGCTTGTCAGTTGGTTTTAGAAGCGGGAACAATGGGTAAAGGAGGAGAGATTTTTGTATTTGACATGGGTGAACCTGTGAAAATAATGGATTTAGCGATCAAAATGATAAAACTTGCGGGTTACACTCCAGATAAAAATATCAAGGTTAAAATAACAGGTTTAAGACCAGGTGAGAAATTATTTGAAGAATTACTGAAGGATGATAGTAAAACCCTACCTACCCATCATAAAAAAATTATGATTGGGATTGATAAGATTGGTGATTATGAATTGATTAATGCAAAAATTATTAAAATTATTAAATCTGCAGAAAAGCTTAAAAGTGATAAAGTTGTGGCTAAGCTAAAGGATCTTATTCCAGAATTTATTAGCAATAATTCATCTTTTCAACGCTTAGATAATGTTACTCAAGTTAAAGGAAAAATTATTAGCACAAGATCTACTTAAAATATTAAAATTAATGCAAAATCTAGTTTAAAATTTTACTTAACAGCTTATTAAAATACATGAAAAAAATACTCCTAATATCAATTATAACTATTTTCTTAACTAGTTGTTCAACCAAGAAAGAAATTGTTTTTTTTCAAGGAATTGAAAATCTAGATAACACAGAGAGGGAAATGAGTTTTGAGCCAGTTTTTGAAATAAACGATATTCTTCATATAAAAGTTACCTCATTAAATCCTGATGTTGTTGAACCTTTTCAGATGAATAGCGGTGGTCAGTCACAAGGTGGAGGAGTACAGCAAAACCCAGCTTTAACAGGTTATATGATAGATATAAATGGGGATATTCAATTTCCAGTCTTAGGGAAAATTTCAGCTGCCGGAAAATCGAGAAGTGAGTTTGAAACATACTTAACCGACGAAGTTCATAAGTATGTTACTGATGCGGTAATATCGGTGAGATTATTAAATTTTCGTGTAATTGTTTTGGGTGAATCAGGTGCTCAAACCGTGGTAAATGTAGAAAATGAACGAATAAGTGTTCCTGAATTGCTAGCCAATGTTGGGGGTGTTAATTATGATGGGAAGAGACAGAATATTTTAATAATTAGAGAAGTAGATGGAATTAGAACTCATGGGAGAATTGATATGACAAGTGCAGATTTATTTAATAATCCATTCTTTTATCTAAAACAAAATGACATAGTTTATGTAGAGCCCACTTATAGAACAGTCAAATCTGCAGGTTTTATAACCTCATATACTGGTTTAATTTCTTTAGCTACAACAATTTTTGGATTGGTAATTTTATTTACAAGATAATTGATGGAAGAATTACAAGACATAACGGAAAATAAAGAGTCGAATTTTGACCTAAAGGCTGAAATTTTTAAATATTTAGCTTTTTGGAAATGGTTACTACTAGGTTTTCTCTTAGGTGGGTCAATCGCTTATTTATATAACAGATATACCATACCTCAATATAGATCTGAAGCGTCCGTGATGATATTGAAAAATGATCAAAATAACGTTTCAGGTGTATTGCCATCGGGAGGCAGCGGAGGCTCAATTATACAGTTGGAAAATAATAGTTTAGAAAATCAGATTGTTTCTCTTAAATCTAAGCGTTTAGTAAAAAAGGTAGTGGAAGATCTCAAACATAATATATCTTATTTTGTCGAAGGTAATGTTATAACTACCGAGGCATACAAAAGTAGTCCGATTTTAATAAATTTTTTATCGCCGGATTCTATTGTAAATACCTCTAATGCTACATTTATAGTTACGCCTACTTCAAGCACAAATTTCAAATTTTCCAATGCTGCGGAATATGAAAAAATTCACACCGTAGGTGAAGTTATAGATTTGGATAATTTGCGGTTTACCATTGTGCCAAGATCTGGATATGAAGGATCGGAATTTGAAGATACAAAAGCTATTAAAATAGTTTTAAAATCTGTCGATGCCGTTGCTGGCAACTACATAGGAAAAATGGAAATTGGTCCTAAAGGAAAAGCCAATGATATTCTTTCTATAGCAATTGTTCAAGAGTCTAACGAGAAGTCTGAAGATTTTTTAAATAATTTAATGTTCCAATTTAATGAGGATGGTGTTGCAGATAAAAGACAAGTGGCTTTTGGTACCACTGAATTCATACAAGAAAGGCTCACAATTATAACTTCTGAATTAGACTCCGTGGAAGGTGGGTTAGCTCAGTTCAAGCGAGATAATGATATTATGGATGTTGCTTCGGGTGCGCAAGAATATATAGCAAAATCTACCATGGCTGAGCAAGCAATATTTGATATTGAAACACAGTTAATGATTATCAACTCAGTAAAAGATAGATTAAATTCAAGAGATGGTTATCAGCTTTTACCTAGTAACTTAGGAATTAGCGAGGGGAGTGTAGCAGGCCTAATTACCACATACAATGGGTTAGTTTTAGAAAGAGATGAATTATTAAAGAACTCTACTACTCAGAACCCCCCTGTTGTTAATCTAACGGAGCAATTATCTTCATTGAAAGTAAACTTAAGAGATAACATAGAGAGTAGTGTTAATTCTCTTAAAATTGAGCTGAATGGGCTCTCAAAGTTAGAAAGAAATTCACAAAGCATGTTTAGTACTTTTCCTGGTATGGAAAAAGGGATGAGAGGGATAGAGCGACAACAAACAATTAAAGAACAATTGTATTTGTTTCTATTACAAAGAAGAGAAGAAGCAGCTATTGCATTTGCAGTTACTTCCCCTGTAGCGAAGGTTGTTGATCCAGCATACACTATTGCTTCTCCAGTAGATCCTAAACCTAGTCTTATTTTAATTGGTGGATTCTTGTTAGGTTTAATTCTACCACTCCTTATTCTTTTTGTTAAATTTATGTTGGATACTAAAGTGCATCATAAGGGCGATCTTTCTCCGCTGATTAAAAATATACCTTTTCTAGGTGAAATTCCGAAAATAAGTGAAGGGGTGGACGAAACTATTCAATTAAATGACAGATCTCCATTAGCTGAGTCTTTTAGAATTCTGAGAACCAACCTAGCATATCTCATTAAACCTAAACAAAATAATAAAGGTGAAATTATTTTTGTGACATCTACAATAAAAGGTGAAGGGAAGACTTTCATTTCTTATAATTTGGCCAGAACTCTAGCTACAACGAAAAAGAAAGTTGTTATCATAGGGGCCGATATTAGAAATCCAAAACTTCATAGATATATTGATCTTCCCATGGATACCAAGGGACTTTCCGATTATTTATACGAATACAGCACTAAATCTTTTGATATTATAAACTCATCTTTAGAAAAGGATGTGCAGGTAGATTTAATACTTTCAGGATCTATACCGCCAAATCCCGCTGAACTTTTTATGAGCGAAAGAATGAAAAATTTATTGGATGATCTATCTGGAATTTATGATTATGTTATAGTAGATACTGCTCCAACAATGATTGTAACTGATACCTTATTAATTAGTCCATTAGCTGATACTACATTATATGTAACTAGGGCAGGATATACAGAGAAAAAATTATTAGATTTTCCAAAAGACTTAAAGCAACAAGGGAAGTTGAAAGGATTAGCAATTGTGCTTAATGATGTAGATTATTCCAAATTCTCATATGGAGCCTCATATGGATATTCTTATGGTTATGGATACGGATATGGTGCAGACGAAGAATCCAAGATAAAAAAGATTTGGAAAAAGGCTAAAAGGAAATCTAATTAAAAGCGATCTTTAGTTATAGAAATTACTTTTTGAATCGAGTCTTTTTGTTTTCTAGGAATTACAATATTTGAAACTTTTTCTATATGTTGAATTCTGTGGGTGTCACTTCCAATAAAATCAATTAGACCAGTTTCAAGTAACTTAAATGCTATTTTCTGCATATTAGATCCATAATGAGGAGTAAGAGATAAAGTATTAAGTTGGAAAAGACAACCTCTTTCTTTTAAATCATAATATTTAACAAGATCTTTACTATGGTAAAATGCATATCTTTCAGGATGTGCAAGTACAGGTTTATATCCGTTAGTTTGCAAAGTAAATAAAATCTGATTTAAATTGATAGGCGCTTGAAAATAGGACATTTCCACAAGCACCAAATTATCTTTGATAGTTAGCAGTTTTTCAGAAGACATTAATTCCATAAAACTCTGATCCATCAAATATTCTGCAGCATATTCAATTTTCACATCTTTCAATTCTTTATGAGTTGAAAGTGATTTAGATACAACATTATGAGCAGCATTAATTGTTTCTGGAGTGTTTGGATAATAATCGTTCATTATGTGTGGAGTTGCCACAAATTTATTTATACCTATTTCATTGAACTTATATAATAAGTTAATGGTTTCATCTACATTCGCAGAGCCATCATCAATTCCAGGCAATATGTGATTATGAATGTCAGTTATTCCAGCTAAGTAGTCAATTAGGAATTCTTTTTTTCTGAAAATGGAAATCATAAAGTTCAATTATTTCCTATAAAATTACATATTTTTATAACGAAAATCGGAGCATTTATATTTTAACCCCAATTTCCATTTATGAGATTATTCCTTGTTGTGTTATTATTTATATCCTGTACTTTTAGTATTGAAGCACAACAAATTAAATATCAGGGTTTTGGTTCTATAACAGGGATTGGTTATACGCAAGACGAATCACCTTTTTGGATACATAGTAATAAGCGAGGAAGAATTGATGAAACAAGTCATGTATCTGCATATTTTAATGGTTTAGCTTCTTACCAATACTCTCGTCATGCGCGATTTGAAGCTAGTTTAGGTGGATTATTCCATGATGGTTTCACCCAAAAAATTCAGTTCGATCAAAGCTATCTAATGCTTAAAAATTATTGGTTGATTGCATATGCTGGTAGAAAACAGAAGGATGAATTATATAAAGGTTTAAGTGCGGGAAATGAAAACATTCTTTGGTCTTTAAATGCTAGACCTTTGCTAGGTTTTCATCTTTCGCTTAAAAATCCAGTTCCAATTTTCGGGAATTCCGGATTAAATATCGAAGCAGTTTTAGAAGAATTTATTACCGATGATGATAGATATGTGAAGAACACAAGAATTCATCATAAGAGTTTTCATATCGTTTATGATAAGATCAAAAATTTTGAATTTAAGGTAGGATTGCAACATTTTGTTCAATGGGGAGGTACTTCTCCTGTATTCGATGATTTGCCAAGTGATTTTGGAGATTATGTAAATGTATTTTTAGGTCGTGAAGGATCTGACACTGTAAATGGAGAAGAAGCTAATGCATTGGGAAATCATTTAGGTAGTTATGAGGTATACATTAATACCGAGATACAAGATTTTAAAGTAGAAATCATGTATAACCATCTATTCGAAGATAGTTCCGGGCGAGTATTGCGAAATACTCCAGATGGACGCTACGGAATATATTTAGAGCATCTAGAGGAAGATCAGTTATTCAACTCTTTTATGTATGAGTTTTATTACACTAGAGATCAAAGCGACGATAATATTACAACAGATGGGAATGACAACTATTTTAATAATAATGTATATCGTTCTGGCTGGACCTATGAAAATAGAATGTTGGCTGCACCATTTTTCACTTTAGATAATGAAAGATTTAGAATAAGTAATAATAAGGTTATAGTTCATCATATAGGTTTTGCAGGTAAAGTAAATGATTTACCGTACAAATTTTTAGCAAGTTATCGCCTAAATTATGGTGCAAAAGGGCAACCGGTTAATTTGTCAAAAAATAGTATTTCTACATACCTCGATATTAAAGTTTGGCAAGAAAATTTTGATATCAATTTACAATTAGGAGCTGATATCAATTCTGAAGCCGCACCGAATTTAGGAATAGGAGTTCAATTAAGTAAAAAGTTTTTTTAATTTCTTAATTAGGGGAATCTTTTCTATCTTTTAAAATTGGTTCCAATTCACAGCCCTAATTTTAACCTATGTCTAGTTCGAATTCAGAGAAATTAATTAGAAAAGATTTAATTCTCAGCTATACTAAAGACCTTCCTAAAGATTCCAATAAAATTGAATTATTTGAATTGTCTGTAAATCTCAATGGATCGGTAATATCAATTTCTTCTAATACGGTTACTATTCTTGAAAAGCATTTTCAGAAGACAGTTGCGCCAAGTGAAAACATATTCGAAATTATTCCTTTAATTTATTTGAAAGATTTCTTACACTCCTTCCGAAAAACTGCATTAGGTGAAAATTCATCCATAATTATTCAAGGGGATGAATCGAGCAAATCACTGGAATTTCAGTTTAATTTGGCTTCAACTACTTCAGATTGCATTCATATTTTCATCTTCGAAAGAGACCTGTCCACTTCAGTTAAAAATTCAAAAGAAGATCAGAGAGCGGTTAAACTAAGAGACAATATTAAAATTTTTCAATCCTTATTTGAAAATCATCCGGATGCTATTTATTCCTTTAATAAAGAGGGTTTCTTTACAAATGCCAATAACAGTGCGTTATTATTAGGTGAGATTACGAAGGAAAACGTGGTTCTTCGAAATGTAATGGAAGTAATTCCGTTAGAGGATGCAGAGCGGGTAAAATTTCATTTTAAAAAAGCTTTAGGAGGGGTTACACAGAATTACAACACTAAATTTATAAGCTTTAAGGGTACAAGTAAGATTATTAATGTCACCAATTTTCCAATCATTTCTATGAAAAAATAATTGGAGTATTCGGGATTGCTAAAGACATCACTGAAATTGAACAAGCCAGAAAACATGCAACTTTATTAGAAAGTAGGTATAAAACTATTTTGGATCAAAGTCTAGATGTTATATGCACCATGGATTTAAATGGATGTTTTGTAGATGTGAATAAAGCTTGCTATAATATCTGGGGTTATTCACCCGAAGAGCTGATAGGAGTGCATTATATTGATCTTGTTTTTAAAGAGGATATAGAAATAACTTCTGCAGCTTCCAAGGAAATAAGGGCAGGTAAAAATAAAAACGATTTCTCAAACAGATATATTAAAAAGGACGGATCAATTGTTCCAATGTTATGGTCTTCAACATGGGTGGAAGAGGAGCAACTCTATTATTGCATTGCTAAAAACGCATCAGAATCCTATGCTACCAAGCTTAAATTGGAAGAAGAACGTAACATTCTACGAGCAATTATAGATAATATTCCCGATTATATTTTCGCTGTCGATAAAAACAATAAAGCTATTCTTGCTAATAAAAAGTTTTACTCAGATTTCATGGGTAAAAAAAGCGAGGATAAAATTTTAGGATTAACGCCACCGGAGTATTTTCCTAATGATGAAGGTTTAGATATTATAAAAGATAACCAATTGGTTATGGACAGTGGAGAGCCTGTTATAAATAGACACGATGTAGTTTACGACTATCAGGGCAAAAGGGAAGTGATTTTATTAACTAAAATGCCTTTAAAATCTAGTAACAATGAGGTTTTTGGTTTAGTAGGAGTCGGAAGAAATGTGACCGAAAAGTTTAAATTAGAAGAGCAGCAAAAACTTATTTATAATTTAATTGAAGCTCTTGGTTCTGCTTCAAATATGGAGGCTGCAATTTATATAACAATTCAAAAGATATGTGAATTCTTTAATTTTGAATATGCTGTTGCTTATGAAGATAGAGAGGGTCTTCAAACTTTAAATGAAATTGCCATCTTTACAAATTATCAGGCAATAAAGCTTTCAGAAGATATAAAAAAGCGGTTGGTGGAGGTTTCCCAAAACGCAAAGAACACCGAAGAGATTGTAATAATTGAGGGAGATCAAATTTTTATAGGAATGCCGATTATATTCGATAAAAAAGTGATTCAAATATTAACTTTTTCGGGGCCAAGAAAAGGCCCGTTTAGCACATATACAAAGGAATTTTTACATCGCCTTGGAATCCAGATCGCGGGGGAGCTTCAAAGGAAAATTACCGAAACCCAGTTAAATCATTTATTTAAACATTCTCCAACATTAATTGCGGTTATAGGTTTAGATGGATACTTAAAAAAAGTAAGTCCATCTTTCACTAAAACTTTTGGCTATTCAGAAAAAGAATTACTTTCTACACCTTATTATAAATTTTTACACCCAGATGAAGTACAAGTTTCTTTTGAAAGGTTAAGAGAGGTTTCGCAAGGGTATATGCCACGATCTTACGAAGGTAAGTGCAGATGTAAAGATGGATCTTGGAAATGGATCTCTTGGACTCCTTCGGAAATTATGGCGGAAGATGGAATGATCAATCTTTTTGGTTTGGATATTACCGCACTAAAAACGGGAAATCTAGAATTGCTGAAATATAAAAATATTATTGAAAGCTCTACGGAAGGAATTTTATTGGTCACCCTAGAAAATCAAGAAGTTTATCTTAATTCTTCGTTATTGAAGACTTTAAATTATAGTCCAGACGATACTATTTTAATAGATGATATCAAATCGACTTTCATCAATAAGAAAGTTGGAGACGAGATCTTTAATAAACTACTCGCGGGAGAATATTGGAATACAGAGATCGAAATTAAAAATAGAAATGGAGAAGATTTCGAGTTTAATTTTAGTGGAGGTCCGGTCTTTAATAACAATCAGGAATTAATTGCTGTTTATGGAATTCACTCGGACATTACCGAAAGAAAGAATCATGAAAAGGAACTAAAAATATATAACGATAAAGTAAATAATATTCTCGAGAGTATAACCGATGGGTTTTTTTCTATAAACGAAGATTGGATAGTTACTTATTTTAATAAAGAGGCCGAAAAACTGCTTAAGATTTCCAAGGAAGATATTATTAATAAGTATTTGTGGGATTATTTTCCTGAATCTAAAAATTCTCTGTCCCATGCTAAGTATACCGAAGTATTTAAAACCGGAAAGAAAGTTACCTTCGAAGATTACTTCAAATCTTTCGACATGTGGTTCGAAGTGAATGTATATCCAGCAGTTTCTGGACTATCTGTTTACTTTAAGGATATTACCATTAAGAAAAAGGTGGATGAAGAGATAAAAACTGCCAAAGAGCGCTATGATTTAATTACAAAAGTTACTCACGAGGCAATTTATGATTGGGATCTTCTTACGAATACCTTAGAATGGAGTGATGCTTATTACAGCGCTTTTGGATATAAAATCCCAGGTAAGGAGAGTGGACTCAATCACTGGGAGAATCAACTATTTGCAGAGGATAAGGGTACAGTGCTAGAAAATTTGGAAAAAGCGCTTACTAACAAAGAAGTGAACTTTTGGGAGTTCGAGTACAGGCTTGTTAAGGCTAATAAAGATATTTCGAATGTGATAGAGCGTGGTATTATTACAAGAAATATAGATGGCGAAGCTATTAGAATGATCGGCTCGCTACAAGATATAACCGAGATTAAGCAGAATGAAAGAATTCTGGAAGATTTAAATTCAAAATTAAAGTTACATGCAGATGAATTAGCCATGTCTAATGCGGAGTTAGAACAATTTGCATATATCGCTTCTCACGATTTACAGGAACCCTTAAGAATGGTCACCAGTTTTTTAACTCAGTTAAATAAAAAGTATAAAGATCAATTAGACCCGAAGGCTCAGCAATATATTTATTATGCTACAGATGGAGCTGTTAGAATGAGGCAGATCTTATTAGACCTATTAGAATACTCCAGAGTGGGCAGAATGGACTATCATTTAGAAAAGATAGATCTCAATATAATGTTAGCCGATATTGTTAAGCTTCATTCAGGCTTAATATCAGAATTAAATGGAAAGGTGTTATTTGAAGACTTGCCAACTATAAATGCAGCTCCAAGTCCAGTGCAAAGAGTGATCTCTAATCTAATCACCAATGCTTTAAAATATCAGAAAAAAGGGAATTCTCCAATTATAACTGTTTCTGTGGATGAAGATTCAGACTTCTGGCAAATAAATGTAAAGGATAATGGAATTGGGATCGATGAGCAGTTTTTCGATAAGATCTTTGTTGTATTTCAACGCCTGCATAGCAAAGATGAATATTCGGGAACCGGGATAGGACTTGCTATTTGCAGAAAAATTATAGAAAATCACGGAGGTAAAATATGGTTGACTTCTAAATTAAATGAAGGAAGTACATTTCATATTACAATTAAAAAGCAAATTTAGTATATTTGGTTGCCCCCAATTAAAAATGCCCTATGATTCCCATTAATATGCTGCTGGTTGAAGATAATGAAGGAGATAATCTGTTAACGCAGGAAGCCTTGCTCGAAGGCGAGATTGCGAAAGAGATCCAAGTGGTTAAAGACGGTTGGGAAGCTATCCAATACCTACAAAAATCTGATGCTTATAAATTAGCAACTACTCCAGACCTTATAATTTTAGACATTAATTTGCCTAAATTAAATGGGTTTGAAGTATTAAAAAAGATTAGATCTTCCAAAGTAACCGAGGACATTCCTGTGATCATGCTTAGTACTTCAACTCAGGAGATTGACATGAAAAATAGCATTAAGTATCGCGCAAATTGCTATATTTCGAAACCGGTTGATGCAGATGATTACACAAATGTAATTTCATCTATAAAAACTTTTTGGCTTTCCACCTCAAATCCCCCGGCTTCAAAATAGTTATATATGAATTATAGTTCCGGTGAATTAAAAATACTTGTTGTTGAAGATCATATCGGAGATTATATACTTATTGAAGATTATCTTAATGAGGAACATGTAAAGATCCATCTTACTCGTGCACTAACGTTTACTGAAGCTAAAGAAAAATTAGAATCTAACGAGCGTTATAACCTTATTCTGCTAGATCTTTCTTTGCCAGATGTAGATGATAATGAAACGCTTGTTCGCAATATGGTGGCGTTAAGCAATAACACTCCAATTATTGTACTTACGGGATTTGCTAATAAAGTATTTGGGGTTAAAACTTTAGCTTTAGGAATCTCAGATTATTTACTGAAGGATGAACTTAATGCCCCGCAATTAGCAAAAAGTATCTACTACAGTATAGAGCGTAAAAAGATAGATATAAAGTTAAGCGAATCTGAAAGAAAATATAAATCACTTTTCGATGCTAGTCCTTTACCTATGTGGGTTTTAGATAGACACACGTTGCAGTTTCTTAATGTAAATCAAGCAGCTATGCATATGTATGGATATTCTGAAGAGGAATTCATGCAAATGAATATTCGAGATTTGTGGTCCGAAGATTTTCAGACGATTATAGAAAATGCATGGCAAAAAAATTATCATGATTCTTTTGGAATGATGGTGAAGCATCATAAAAAAAGCGGAGAGGTTCTTTATTTAGAAATTACGAGCAATCCAATAGAGTTTGACGGAAAAGAAGCTAGAGTAACTCAAGCAAAAAACATCACTGCGCAAATGGCCGCAGAGGAAGCGTTAATTAGCAGTGAGAAGCGATTTAAGGCACTAGTGCAGGATGCTTCAGATCTTATAATGATCTTCGATTTTGAGGGTAACATGTCTTATGTGAGTCCTTCCTCTAATCAGATCATCGGGATCTTGGATTCAGAAATGGTTAAAAATAACTTTTTTTACTATATACATAAGGATGATGTTGAAATCGTCAAGAATCACATAGCTATGCTTCAAGATAAAAAGCGAATTCAAATACCTTCATACCGAATTAAAACTTCAGCAAATAAATGGCGATATGTAGAGACTATAGTAACCAACTTAACCGATGATGAATCGGTGAATGGTATTGTAGCGAATTGTAGAGATATCACCGAATTTATTAAGCAGGAGAAAAAATTAATATCAAGTTTAAAGCGATATGATACGGTTGCAAAAGCCACGAGCGATACCATAACGGATTATGATATAGAGAATGATAAGATGTATTATAATGAAGGTATAGAAAGCGTTTTTGGATATGATAAGAATGCTATTGAAAATTCAGGAAAATGGTGGAACGAAAAGTTACATCCAGAAGATAGAGATAGAGTAGAAGGGTATTCTAAATATGTTAGAAAAGAAAAACCGGCAAATATTCAGGTGGAATATCGATTTAAATGTGCCGATGGAACCTATAAATATATTTTAGACAGAAGTTATATTGTGGTAGACGAGCAGGGCAACGCTATTAGAATAATTGGTGCGATGCAAGATATTACTGAAATTCAAAATTATATTCAAACCATAGAGAATCATAACAGCAGGCTTAAAGATATTGCCTGGACTCAGTCTCATGTGGTTCGTGCTCCTTTGGCTAGAATTATGGGAATTATAAATCTATTACAGAACTTCCCAGATATTAGTGAACAAGCCGAACTGTTAGATCATATAATAACGTCTGCGGTTGAGTTGGATGATATTATTCGAAACATTACCATTAAAACTGAAAACGTTTCTACAATAGATAAATAATGCTGGAAGTGCTAATTATAGATGATGACGATATTGTAACCTTGGTGCAGGGCAAACTCCTGCAAAACTGTAACGTATGTGAATCACCATTAAAATTTAAAAGAGCTTCTGAAGCATTAGAATATTTGAATAGCGCCAGTCCAGAAAATGACTATCTACTATTGTTAGATATAAACATGCCGTTAATGAATGGTTGGGAATTTCTGGAAGAGATAGAAAAGCTCGCTATTAAAGAGCAAATTTTCGTTTACATGGTAACTTCTTCTATAGATTATAACGATAAAGAAAAGTCGAAGAATTATAGTAGAATTGTAAATTTTATAGAGAAGCCAATTACAATTAAAAACTGCGATCAGCTAAAAGAACATAAATATTTTAAATCGCATTTCGAATAGATCCTAAACGTCTGTTGCCGTAGGATTTCCTTCATTTATTTTTTCTTCTGCCCAATCTTCTTCCTCTTCATCTGGACCTTCAGGTTTATCCTGAAAAGATTCAGCTCTGGGTTCATGATTCAACTTAATATACATTGGGAAATGATCTGAATCTATGCTTTCTAACCTTGCTATATCTACAAGTGTAAAATCGTTAGTGTGAAAAACATGATCTAAGGGCCATCTAAAAATGAAATATCCGGTGTGAAAAGTATTGAAGAAACCTCTTCCTAATCGTGGATCCATTAAGCCGCTTATTTTCTGAAATAATCTAGTAGTTCTAGACCAAGCCACATCATTAAGATCTCCTAGAACTAAAACTGTTTCTTTATCCTTCTTAACATCTCTTCCAACAAAAAGAAGTTCTGCATCTCGCTTAGTAGAGGTGAGATCTTCAGTAGGACTTGGAGGTTTCGGGTGAAGGCAATGAATTTTAACTTGATGCCCATTAGGAAGAATTGCATGTCCATGAATAGAAGGAATTTCTTCATCTATAAGATACATAACCTTCATATCCTTCAATTCCAATTTAGAGTAAAGGTGCATTCCGTAAAGATTATCTAAAGGCACTTTTACAGTATGCGCATAATCTTTCTCAAGTTCCCTTAATTCAGATTCCCATTTTTTATCAGATTCCAGAGTAAGTAGAATGTCCGGTTGTCTATTATTCACCAATTTGATCAACTTATTATAACTGGTATTGGTGGTAAGTACGTTACTAACTAATATGGAAATATGGTTTTTATTATCGTCACCGCTGAAGGATTCTACAGTTTTCCTTGATAATTTGGTATAGGGAATTATTTTAGAGGCCTGATAAATAAAACTAAGTACCAGTAAAGCTAAAAGCCCAATCTGCCATAATTCATCGAATGAGTAAGTTAAAAGGATGGCAACCGTCACAGAAATAATTAAAAAACTGATTTGTAACCTAGGAAAATCGAAGCCTCGAACCCACCATTGATCAAACCTTGTTAAAGATGCCAAAGTAGGGATAAGCATAATAATTCCTAATACGGTAACAACAATTTCAGAAATTCCCATGTGTTATGTTG
>CAZWSP010000031.1:0-25654 GCA_964636585.1 uncultured Antarcticibacterium sp. | reverse complement strand
ATTATCAATATGAGTTCTGTGGTTGGGGTTAAAGGAAATGCTGGACAATCTAACTACGCAGCTTCAAAGGCTGGGATCATCGGATTTTCAAAATCGATGGCGTTGGAATTGGGATCTAGAAATATTAGAACCAATGTTATTGCTCCAGGATTTATAGAAACTGAAATGACTGGAAAACTGGATGAAAAAACAGTGGAAGGGTGGAGAGAGTCTATTCCGTTAAAACGTGGCGGTACTCCAGAGGACATAGCAAATGCATGTGTTTTTTTAGCTAGCGATCTTAGCAGTTATGTTACCGGACAAGTGATTCACGTAAACGGAGGAATGTTAACTTAAATAGCCTTTAACCTTAAATCTCTTTCTTATTTGCATGTATATAAACGATTTCATTAAATTTAATTTTACATTTAAGAAATTCAACACTTAGAAATGCCAATAAGCACAATTTTATATATAACCCTAGCTGCATTATTTGCGCTAGGGTTTGTTTTTTTTGCGTATTTCTATAAAACAAAGTCGAGATCTAGGAACACCTATTTTTTAGGAGTTATCAGATTTATTAGCATCTTCACGCTTCTCGTGCTTATAATAAATCCCAAAGTTGAAAAAAGCGAATTAGAACTGGAGAAACCAGAGCTTCTCATTGCGGTAGATGGTTCGTCTTCAATTCAAGAACTTGATAAGGGAGATAGTGTTATTTCTTTAAATAAAACATTGCTAGCCAATAAAGAGCTTAAGGAAAAGTTCAATATTTCTGAGTATGTCTTTACAGATGAAATTGAGCAGAAATCTTTAGATGGATTAATCTTTAAGGGAAATAGAACAAATATTCAAAATGCTTTAAGCAGTTTAAAAAAAGTAAATGGCTCGAAACCCACTGCTTTGCTAATAATTTCTGACGGAAATACTACATATGGTCAGGATTATGAATACTTCAAAGTTAAAGAGAACACCGCCTTATTTCCCATTTTAGTGGGAGATACCACTAAGTTACTAGATATTTCTATTTCTGCTTTAAATGTAAATAGATATGCGTTCTTGAATAATAATTTTCCGGTGGAGATCATATTAAATTATACCGGGAAGATTCCGGTGCAAGCTAATTTCGAAATTAGATCAGGAAGCAATGCTATCTACAATAAAACAATAAATTTTTCTGAAGCTAAAACTTCAGAGATCATAAGCACTACACTTACTGCCAGTCAAATTGGGACTAAAATTTACGAAGCTAGCGTAACTTCAACAGAATTAGAAAAGAACATTTTTAATAATTCCAGAAAATTTGCTGTAGAAGTTATAGACGAAAAAACCAATATTCTGCTACTTTCAGATTTCGCACATCCAGATCTTGGAGCCTTAAAAAAGGCGATCGAAAAAAACCAACAGCGCCATGTGGAAATTGCTTCTATTAATGATTATAATAAATTAAATTTATCTGATTTTCAATTAGTTATAGTATATCAACCAAATAATAAGTTTAAGCAATTATTCAGTGATATTTTAACTCAGAAATTAAATTCTTTTATAATCACCGGAAGCAAAACAGATTGGAATTTTTTGAATAATTCTCAATCGTATTTTAAACAAGATATTTCGGGACAGTTGCAAGACCTCTTACCTGTTTATAATGATAATTTTCTTCAGTTTCAATTTGAAGATATTGGCTTCAGCAAATTTCCGCCCTTAGAAAATTCCTTTGGCAAACTCAATATAACTTCAGAAAATAGTAATGTTTTATTATCTCAAAAAGTAGAAGGAATAAATACCAATAGCCCGTTGCTTGCCATTTTTCAGAATAACGAAATTAAAACAGGGGTTTTGTTCGGAGAAAATATCTGGAAATGGAGAGCAGAAACTTTTAGATCCACCGAAAGCTTCGAAGCCTTCGACGATTTTATAGGAAAGTATATGCAATATTTATCTTCTTCTAAAAAGCGAGATCGGTTAACGGTTGAGTTTGAGCCTTTTTATCTGGAAAATGAGCGTATCTCCATAAATGCCCAATATTTCGATGAGAATTATGTTTTTAATCCAGATGCTACTTTAAATATTTCAGTAATTAATACTGAAAGCAATAAGACTAGGGAAGCGCAAATGCTACCTCGAGCTAACTTTTACATGGCAGAGTTTGAAAATCTGGAAGCTGGAGAATATAGTTTCAATGTTAAGGAATTGAGATCTGGAGTTGTAAGATCTGGTAAATTCTCTGTATTAGAATTTAATGTAGAACAACAATTTGCATCAGCCGACTTCATAAAAATGAATTTTTTGGCTCAAAATAACTCTAGCGAGCTATTTATACTAAATGAGCAAAAACGTTTAATAGCAAAGCTTTTAGAGGACAATCGGTTCCTTCCAGTCCAGAAAATACACGAAAAAAACGTACCTTTAATAAATTGGAAATTTTTATTGTTCCTTCTAGCGTTAAGTCTTAGTGCAGAGTGGTTTACGAGGAAATATTTCGGTTTAATTTAATAATCACAAAAACAAGTTTATGGATAAATTACCTAAGGTTGGGTTGCCAATTTTAATTTTAGTTGTTATTTTAATTATAATCATCGCAAAATCTACTGTCACCATCGATTCTGGAGAAGCTGGAGTTTTGTATAAAACCTTTGATGAAGGAGTTGTTACAGATCAACCACCACTTGGTGAAGGATTTCATGTTGTTGCTCCTTGGAATAAAGTATTTGTATATGAAGTAAGGCAGCAAGCATTAGAAGAAAACATGCAAGTACTATCTTCTAACGGATTAGAGATTAAGTTGGACGTTTCAGTATGGTATGAGCCATCTTTTAGCGATCTAGGCTCACTTCACCAAGAAAAGGGGGAGAACTATGTAACGAGAGTTTTACAGCCTGCTGTGAGATCTGCTGCGAGAGCGGTTGTTGGAAGATATATTCCAGAACAATTATATGCAAGTAAACGTGAAGCGATTCAGCGTGAGATCTTAGATGAAACTAAGATTCTTTTAAAGGATCAGTTTGTTCAGGTTAATGAAGTTTTGGTAAGAGATGTGTCTCTTCCACAAAACATAAAAGAAGCTATCGAAAGAAAACTTAGACAAGAGCAGGAATCTTTAGAATATGAATTTAGATTGACCAAAGCAACTCAAGAAGCCCAAAGACAGCGTATAGATGCTGAAGGGAAAGCAAAAGCCAATGAAATTCTTAGTGCTTCGTTGAACGATCAGATTTTAAAGGAAAAAGGAATTCAAGCAACTGTAGAGCTTGCTAAGTCTCCTAATGCTAAGGTTGTAGTAATTGGTTCTGGCGGAGATGGGATGCCATTGATTCTTGGAAATAACTAAGAAAAGATTGATCAAATCATAAAAAATCATAAAGCTATTATAGTTTTAAATAAATTATAGTAGTTTTGCTTTTATTAATGAGAACAATTCAACTACATCATCATCATATTCATTACTGCGCTCTTGCGAGGTGAATTTGATATGTAGAAATTTCAACATATATAAAAACCCGTTTGAGCAATCGAACGGGTTTTTTGTTTCCTGTTTGGTTTTCAAATTAAACTTTAAGTACTAAAAGATGAGCAAAGAAAAATTAAGAATAGCAATTCAGAAAGCAGGAAGATTAAATGAAGATTCCCTAAAAATTTTAAAAGATGCAGGAATTTCTATAGATAACGGAAAGGAGCAACTAAAAGCTACTTCTTCTAATTTTCCATTAGAAGTGTTATATCTAAGAAATGGAGATATCCCGCAATACCTTAGAGATGGTGTGGTGGACATTGCTTTTTTAGGAGAGAATGTTTTGGAAGAAAAGGGAGACGATATTATTAAAGCTGAAAAACTTGGATTTTCTAAGTGCAGGGTTTCCATTGCAGTTCCAAAATCGGTTAAGTATAATGGTATTCAAGACCTTCAGGGCAAACGAATTGCCACTTCGTATCCAAATACCTTAAATTCATTTCTAGATAAAAATGGAATTAAAGCAGAGCTTCATATTATAAACGGTTCTGTAGAAATAGCTCCAAATATTGGGCTTGCAGATGCTATTTGTGATATAGTATCTAGTGGGAACACTTTGTTCAAAAACAATTTAAAAGAAGTGGAAGTAATGATGAAGAGCGAAGCAGTGCTTGCAGTTGCTCCAAATATTTCTAAAGAAAGACAAGTAATCCTAAAGAATTTGCAGTTCAGATTACAATCTGTTTTAAATGCAAGAACTTCGAAATATATCCTTTTGAATGCTCCAGATAGCAAACTAAAAGAGATCATCAAATTGCTTCCAGGAATGCGAAGCCCAACAGTACTTCCTTTAGCTGAAGAAGGTTGGAGTTCTATTCATACCGTGATCAACGAAGATAAATTCTGGGAAATCATTAGCGAATTGAAGGAGTTGGGAGCTGAAGGTATTTTAGTTGCGCCAATAGAGAAAATGGTATTATAAAATAATTCAGAAGGAAATGAATAAAATATATAATCCGGAAAGGAAAGATTGGGAAGAAATTTTAAAAAGACCAACCCAAACTGTGGAAGATATTGAAGCTACCGTGAACGAGATCTTTACAGATATCAGATCTAAAGGCGACACGGCAGTTGCTAAATATACCGATCTTTTTGACGGAGTAAAACTTCAGAATTTTAAAGTTTCAGTAGAAGAAATAGATTTTGCTAAATCGCAAGTTTCTGAAGAATTGAAAACTGCGATAGCGCTGGCAAAAGGAAATATCGAAAAATTTCATGCAGCCCAAAAAACAGATAAAATTGAAGTTACCACAACACAAGGTGTACAATGCTGGCAGGAAAAAAGACCAATTCAAAAAGTAGGTTTGTATATTCCAGGAGGTAGCGCTCCCTTGTTTTCTACTATTTTGATGTTGGCAACCCCAGCAAATATTGCTGGATGCAAAGAAATTGTTCTTTGTACACCTCCAAATAAAGAAGGCGTTATTAATCCGGTGATTTTATATACCGCTGCGCTTTGTGGAGTTACTCAAATTTTTAAAATTGGAGGAATTCAGGCTATTGCGGCCTTAACTTTTGGAACTAAATCAGTTCCAAAAGTAGATAAGATCTTTGGACCGGGAAACCAGTTTGTAACAGTTGCTAAACAATTAGCAACTAAGTTTCACGTAGCAATAGACATGCCAGCAGGGCCATCTGAGTTGCTTTTGGTTGCAGATGATTCTGCCAATGCGCAGTTTGTTGCTTCAGATCTACTGAGTCAAGCAGAGCACGGAGCAGATAGTCAGGTAATTTTAGTTTCAACATCAAAACAATTAATCGACGAAGTTGAAAAGGAAGTAGCTTTGCAGTTGGAACAATTGCCAAGAAAGCAGATCGCTACCGGAGCTATTGCAAATTCTAAACTGATTTTTGTGGAGACTAAAGAGTTAGCATTAGAAATGATAAATGAATACGGTCCTGAACATTTTATTGTTTGTACAAGTAGCAATGATTTCTATGTAGATCATATAGCAAATGCAGGTTCGGTATTTATTGGAAATTATACCCCAGAGAGTGCCGGAGATTATGCCTCGGGAACCAATCACACCTTACCAACCAATGGGTATGCAAAGCAATATAGCGGTGTTAATCTTGATAGTTTTATGAAAAGTATGACCTTTCAAAAAATTAGTGAAGAAGGTATTTTAAATATTGGTCCTGCAATAGAGATTATGGCGGAAGCTGAAGGTTTGCAAGCTCATAAAAATGCAGTAAGCTTACGATTGAATCAATTAAAAGATAACTAGCCTTTTGGCACTTGGAACTTTAAATTACAATGAAAAAAGGTTTTGATATAAATACGTTGGTTAGGCCAAACATAGCCGTTCTAAAGCCATATTCTTCCGCTAGAGATGAGTTTACTTCTACGGGTTCTAAGATGATTTTTTTAGATGCCAACGAGAATCCTGTAGAAACTGGAGTAAATCGGTATCCAGATCCTCAGCAGAAAAGTTTAAAACAACGTTTAGCAGAAATTAAAAAGGTTTCTACTTCAAATATTTTATTAGGAAATGGAAGTGATGAAGTATTGGATCTTATTTACAGAGCGTTCTGTGAGCCTGGTGTAGATAATGTCATCACTTTACCACCAACTTACGGGATGTACGGAGTACTGTCTGGTATGAATAATATTGAAAGTAGAGAAGTGTTGCTTTCTGAAGAATTTCAGCCTCGAGTTAAAAAGATCTTCGGAAAAGTGGATAACAATACAAAAATTATATTTCTATGCTCCCCAAACAATCCAACCGGAAACTCTTTTGATGAAGGTAAGATGAAGGAGATCGTGGAAAATTTTAACGGTTTGGTTGTAATAGATGAAGCTTACATAGACTTCTCTGAGCAAGAAAGCTGGATTGAAAAATTGAAGCAATATCCAAATCTTATAATTACTCAAACCCTTTCAAAAGCATTTGGAATGGCAGGAATTCGTTTGGGAATTTGTTATGCTTCAGAAGAGATCATACAAATTTTAAACAGGATAAAACCTCCCTACAATATCAATGAGCTTACTCAAAATCGGGCGCAATTCAAATTAAATAATTTAGCCGAAATAAATAGGGAAGTATCTGATATACTTGATGAAAGAGATGTTTTACTTAAAGCATTACTTGAAGTTAATTTTATTGAAAAAATCTATCCTTCAGATGCTAATTTTCTATTACTAAAAGTAGATAATGCCACTAAAAGATATGATGAGCTAATAGAAAAAGGTATTGTAATTAGAAATAGAACCTCACAACCTTTATGTGAAAATACCTTGAGAATTACGATAGGAACTTCAGAAGAAAATCAACAATTAATAAAAGTTTTGAAGCAGTTGGCTGCTAAAAAATAGAAACTATAGCAATGAAAAAAGTACTTTTTATAGATCGCGATGGAACCTTGATTCACGAGCCAGAAGATTATCAAATAGATAGTTTAGAGAAACTGGAATTTTATCCGGAGGCTCTATTTTACCTTTCTAAAATAGTTAAGGAACTGGATTTTGAATTAGTGATGGTTACCAATCAGGATGGATTGGGAACAGATGCATATCCAGAAACTGCTTTTTGGCCGATTCAAAATTTTGTTTTAAAAACATTTGCTAATGAAGGTGTAAAGTTCACAGAGATCTTAATGGATAGAACTTTCGCCAAAGACAACTCCCCTACAAGAAAGCCAAATACTGGTTTATTGGAAGAGAACTATTTAGATAATCCTTTATATGATATGGCTAATTCGGTGATGATTGGCGATAGAATGACAGATATGGAGTTTGCCTACAACTTTGGAGGAAAAGGGATTTTTATAGATACGCATGCAGATCTGGCTACCAATGAACTAAAAAATGGAGCAGAAGAGATCGAAAAATCTATTGTGCTTAGAACTAAAAGTTGGGAAAAGATCTATGAATTCTTGAAGCTAAGCGAACGTTCTTCTGAAATTAACAGAAAGACCAATGAAACCAATATTTTTATTCGATTAAATCTGGATGGTACCGGAAAGTCTGATATTAGTACAGGAATTTCATTTTTCGATCATATGTTAGATCAACTTTCCAGACATGGGCAAATGGATCTTGAGATTAAGGTTACCGGAGATCTGGAAGTAGATGAACACCATACTATAGAAGATACAGCAATTGCTTTAGGTGAAGCCTTTAGTCTTGCCTTAGGGAATAAATTGGGGATGGAGCGTTACGGCTTTTGCTTACCAATGGATGATTGTTTAGCGCAAGCTGCAATTGACTTTGGGGGTAGAAATTGGTTGGTTTGGGATGCAGAATTTAATAGAGAAATGATTGGTGCTATGCCAACAGAAATGTTCTTTCACTTCTTTAAATCCTTTACAGATGGAGCTAAAGCAAATCTAAATATCAAAGCAGAGGGAACTAATGAGCATCATAAGATAGAAGCGATCTTTAAGGCTTTTGCGAAGGCAATTAAAATGGCAGTAAAGAGAGACACAGAGAAAATGATATTGCCTTCTACTAAAGGAATGCTTTAGATTACCTACAAATTACAGATCAAGGAACTATGAAGATAGCCATTATAGATTATGGAGCGGGGAATATACAGAGTATTAAGTTCGCCATTAAAAGATTAGGATTTGAGGCGGTGCTTACAAGTGATGAAGACGAAATTAAAGCTGCAGATAAAGTAATCTTTCCTGGAGTAGGAGAGGCGAGTAGCGCAATGAAAATGCTGAAAGCTTCAAAGTTAGATTTGTTAATTCCGGAATTAAAACAGCCTGTTTTAGGTATTTGCCTTGGCATGCAATTAATGTGCGCTCATAGCGAAGAAGGAGTTACAGATGGTTTATCCATTTTTGAAGTGCCTGTTTTAAAATTTAATAATTCGGTTAAAGTGCCACAAATAGGTTGGAACCAGATCTCGAATTTAAGCTCTCCATTATTTTCAGAAATTAAGGAAATGGAATATGTGTATCTGGTTCATAGTTATTATGTTGAAAAATGTGAGGAAACTATAGCAACTTCAGAATATGGTGTTAGCTATACCACAGCCTTGAAAAAGGATAATTTTTATGGAGTACAATTTCATCCTGAAAAAAGCAGTGATGCAGGAGAACAGATCCTAAAGAATTTTCTAGAATTATAATAAAAGCAAACATAAAATGAGGATAATTCCTGCAATAGATATTATAGATGGTAAATGTGTGCGATTATCGAAAGGTGATTATAACACGAAAAAGATCTATAATGAAAACCCTTTAGAAGTAGCCAAACAGTTTGAAGCGCATGGTATAGAATATCTCCATTTAGTAGATCTGGATGGGGCAAAATCAAGTGAAATAGTAAATCATAAGATATTGGAAAGTATTGCTTCCAAAACTTCTCTAAAAATCGATTTTGGAGGAGGATTAAAATCTGATAAAGATCTGGAGATTGCTTTTGAGTCTGGTGCTAATCAAATTACTGGCGGAAGTATTGCAGTGAAGAATAAGGAAGTTTTCTTATCCTGGATTGAAAAATATGGAAGCGAAAAGATTATTCTTGGAGCAGATGCTAAGGATGAAAAAGTTGCAGTAAGCGGATGGTTAGAGGAATCTGATAAAGAATTGATCCCTTTTATAAAATCTTATTTAGCTGAAGGAATCAATTACGTGATTTGTACAGATATTTCCAAAGATGGCATGTTGGAAGGTCCTTCCTTTAAATTATATGAGAAGATCTTAAAGCAAACTAATACTGAAGCAAATTCAAAAATTAGTTTGATAGCTTCAGGAGGTATCTCCACCTTTAATGAGTTGCCACAGCTGGCAGAGATGGGCTGTGAGGGAACAATTATTGGAAAAGCGATCTATGAGAACAAGATCAGTTTGAAGCAGTTAGAAGAATTCATTTTAAGTTATAAATAGCAAAACATGTTAACCAAAAGAATAATTCCTTGTTTAGATATTAAGAATGGAAGAACGGTAAAAGGAGTGAATTTTGTGGATTTGCGAGATGCCGGAGATCCTGTTGAACTTGCGGCCATCTATGCAGCCTCTGGTGCAGATGAATTGGTGTTTCTAGATATTTCGGCTACCGAGGAGCGCAGAAGAACCTTAGCAGATCTGGTTTTAAGAGTTGCTGAAAAAGTGAATATTCCTTTTACAGTGGGCGGTGGAATTTCATCTATAGAAGATGTAGATATATTACTGCAGAATGGCGCAGACAAGGTTTCGATTAATTCTTCTGCGGTAAAAGATCCCGACCTAATTAATAGACTTGCCGCGAAGTTTGGAAGTCAATGCATTACTGTGGCAATAGACGCGAAATTAATAGGTGATAAATGGATCGTACATTTGGTTGGAGGTAAAGTGCCAACTGAACTAGAACTTTTTGATTGGGCTAAGGAAGTGGAGCAAAGAGGAGCAGGTGAGATCTTATTCACTTCTATGAATAACGATGGTACTAAGAACGGTTTTGCAAATGATGCTTTGGCCAGATTATCTTCAGAATTAAATATCCCTATAATTGCTTCAGGCGGAGCGGGAAATATGCAGCATTTCTGTGATGCTTTTTTAGTAGGAAAAGCAGATGCTGCGTTGGCTGCCAGTGTTTTTCATTTCAAGGAAATAGAGATCAACGATCTAAAACAAGAATTAAGAAATAATAATATTCCGGTGAGGCTGTAATTATAGCTTCAATAAAAAATATATAAGATGGAAATAGATTTCAATAAAAATGGAGACTCACTAGTTCCTGTGATCATTCAAGATTCAGAAACAAAAAATGTATTGATGTTAGGCTATATGAATGAAGAAGCTTTTCTTAAAACAAATCAGGAAAATAGAGTGACGTTTTTTAGCAGAAGCAAGAACAGACTATGGACAAAAGGGGAAGAAAGCGGAAATTATCTCGAAGTGGTAAATATCAAGAACGATTGTGATAACGACACCTTGTTAATTTCAGTAAATCCGCAAGGACCCACTTGCCATAAAGGAACCGATACTTGTTGGGGTGAAGAAAATGTGCAGGAATATGGATTTATTTCTGAATTAGAAGCCATCATTACAGACCGTAAGAAGAATTCTGAAATAGAACCTGAATTAAGGCAAAAAGGAGATAACAGTTATGTGACTTCACTTTTTGATGCCGGTATGAATAAGATCGCTCAGAAAGTAGGGGAAGAGGCTGTGGAAACTGTTATTGAAGCTAAAGATGATAATGATGATTTGTTCTTAAACGAAAGTGCTGATTTGTTTTTTCACTATTTAATTCTGCTAAAGGCTAAAGGTTTTGAACTGACCGATATAGTGAAAGTTCTTAAGGATCGACATGCTAAAAGTTAGATTACAAAATTCACAAAAAAATAGACTGTCATTCTGAAATGAGTGAAGCAATTAAGAATCTCAATGAAGCTATAAGTTGCATGGAGATTCCTCCTTCGTCGGAATGACAAATTTTAAATAGAATTTATCACACTGTCCCGATAACTATCGGGATATCGAAGTGTGTTTATGAAGTAATAGGCTTCGACAAGCTCAGCCTGACATTTTACTTGGTCGTCATTCTGAAATGAGTGAAGCGAAATGAAGAATCTCAATGAAACTATAAGTTACATGGAGATTCCTACTTCGTCGGAATGACAACATTTAAATAGAATTTGTCACACTGTCCCGATTGCTATCGGGATGTCGAAGTTTGATAATAAAGTAATAGGCTTCGACAAGCTCAGCCTGACAGTATTGGTTTTTACAAATAATTATGCTCTATTTCTTACATAAATCAGTTTAAAACGCCCATTTTGATTTTCTCTAGACTCAACTTCAAAATTGCTAATAGAACTTATCATTGGAGTTAGTTTTTGAAAACCGTAATTCCTAGAATCAAAATTTGGTTGTTTTTTCTGAAGCAAACCACCTACATCTCCTAAAAATGCCCAACCATCTTCATCGGCAACATCAGAAATAGTGCTTGAGATAAGATTTAGCACTTTTGGTGTGATCTTATCTACATTTTGTTTTTTCGGCTCTTTATTATCAACATTAGTTTCGGTTTCTTGCTGTTTTGGGTGAGATCCCAAAATTTCTATATAAATAAATCTATCGCAAGCAACTATAAAAGGTTCAGGAGTTTTCTTTTCCCCAATCCCAATAACATTTAATCCAGACTCTCTAAGTCTTGTAGCTAATTTTGTAAAATCGCTATCGCTAGAAACCAAGCAGAAACCTTGTACTTTATTAGAATAAAGGATATCCATTGCATCTATGATCATTGCAGAATCTGTAGCGTTCTTCCCCTGTGTGTATCCATATTGCTGAATAGGGTTAATGGCGTTTTCCAACAACACATTCTTCCATTTAGAAAGCTGTGGTTTTGTCCAATCTCCATAAATTCTTTTAATTGTAGGATTGCCGTATTTGGCGATTTCTTCCATCATTTCTTTTACGTAAGCTGAAGGAATATTATCACCATCTATTAGCACGGCTAAGTTATTTTCCATTTTATAAAATTTTGTATGCTAAGTTATGATTTTAATGAAAATTGAATTCAAATTCAATTAGAAATCATGATTCAGAATTAATATTATTAGTTATAATTCGATCTAAATACAGATCGATATTCTTAGGTTTTAAACAGGCTCTATATGAATAAGAACATCTGCGATCTGCGGAAGCTTATGCAATAATTCATTTTTCACATTATGAGAAATATCATGACCTTCTTCAACGGTGATCGATCTATTCACTCCAATATGAAGATCTACATGGTAGGTCATTCCGGCTTTTCTAACAAAACATTTTTCGGTCTCTTGCACTCCGGGGATCTTTTCTGCATAGCTTCTAATTTCTTCAATTAGATCGTCATACATATGTTCATCCATCACTTCCCCCAAAGCTGGTCTCATAATAAGATATGCATTATATAGAATAAAACCTGAGGCAAAGAGCGCTGCCCAGTCATCTGCGGTTTCATATCCTTTTCCCATAAATAAAGCAATGGAAATACCGATAAATGCCATTAACGAGGTGATTGCATCGCTTCTATGATGCCAAGCATCAGCTTTTAAAACAGTACTATTTAGATCTTCTCCTTTCTTTGAAACTATTCTATAAAATATTTCCTTCAGAATTATAATCACTCCAAGCACGATCAAGGTATAGGATTCTGGAATTTCATGCGGCGTTTGAATATGCCGAATACTTTCGTAAGCAATAACAGTAGCTGATACTACCAAAAACCCGACTACCGCAAAGGTGATTAAAGGTTCTGCTTTTCCATGTCCGTAAGGATGATTGGAATCTGCAGGTTTATTGGCATATCTAATTCCTAACAAAACAAAAATTGAGGAGAAAACATCTGTGGTAGATTCAATCGCATCGGCAATAAGGGCGTAAGAATTCCCAAATACTCCGGTAACGCCTTTTACAACTGCCAAGAGCAGATTCCCTAAGATACTTAAATAGGTGGTTTTAACTGCAACTTCAAAATTAGAACTCATGAAACTATTTAAGGTATTGGACAATCGAATTATGGAGGGGTAAATATAAACTTTTAAATACACTCTAGCTTACCACCAAACCACAATTGCGCTTTCAAATTCTCCAGTTTGTTTGGAGATCCAGATCAACGGAGATTTCTTTTGAAGATGCATTGCTTGGATCTGTTTATTTATGTCTGAATATGTCATCCATACAGAATTATTGGCTGGATCACTTGGCCAGTCCTGTTTCTCTGGAGCGTAAAACTTGTAATCGGAGTGCATTACCTCTTTGAAGTGCGGAAGATCATACCAGAAACCAGCAATACATTTATTATTCACTTCAGGAAAATGGTGTTCTGAAAGGTGTTTAGGAATAAAAAGTTTTGCTTTATAGCAGATCTGCTGTTCTATATTTTCCGCTGAAATTTGGAGGGTTTTCAAATGTTCTTTTGCCACAGAACTATATAATAAAGGAAGTTGATGCTTCTTAACTTTTTCCAACTTCTCAATTAATGAATCCTTTCTATTAGGACCAATCCATCGTTCCATTTCTGTTGGTAATTCCGGATCGTACACATAGATCTTATACATGAGTTCTACATGTACTATTTTATTTTGATTGATATCTTCAACTAAGAAATCTAATTCTCCAACAGTAATTTTATTACAATGAAGCTGAATGTTGTGAGCGATCAAATTGGTTTGGGAACTCATAGAGATTACGTCCTTAAAAAAATGTTCCATGCGTTTTCCCATCACTAATTTAGTTGGAAGGGAAATTAGATTTGCGATTCCTTCAACTTCTTCATTGGTTATAGATGGCAAGTGAAAGGATGTAATTCCTGTAAACGAACTAGTTATAAATAGGGAAGGGGTTTTTAAAAAACCTAATATTTGTTGAATAACTCTAGACACGCTCAATATTTTTGTGAATTTTGAATTAAATTTCAAAAATTTACAAACTTAAATTTTAACACAATATAAATTTTTATTAACGTTTTTAATATATCGTTAACATATATAAGAATTATTATTATTTTTATACTCTCTAATAAATGAGTCATGATCACAAAAATGTCTAAGCATTATAAAATGGATTTCTACAATACCTACGTGATAATAGAACGTAACGGACAGGTTCATGTAGATTCTAAAAATGCTAGAGAAACCTTGCAAATTATTGCAGATCATTACAAAAGTAAACCCTATGTTATTATTTCTAATAGAACACAGAGTTATACGGTAAATGCCGAATCCTATACTCCTAATATGTTTAATAAAGTTAAAGGAATTGCCGTAGTATCTCAAGATCCAAATATGAAAACACAGGCAGTTATGGAGCAACTTAACTTTAAGAACTCCTTTGCTTTCTTCGATAAATTAGAAGAAGCTAAAAATTGGGCAGAGAATTTTTTCTAGATCTCTAATCGGTACTCTTTAATTTTTATTCTTTTTGCCGAAGATCTTTCCAAAAATCCCTTTTTTCTCTTTTTTATTCTCTCTTCTTTTCTCTTTTCTCTGATCTGATTTACCGAACAATTTATCAAAGAACCCAGATTCTTTACTTGCTTCACAATCCATTAACGCAGCTACTTCTGCTGAAGGAGCTCCAAATCTCGCTGAAGTTATAGCATTGAACTTAGCATCTGCATTCAATTTTTGAAGAAATAAGGCAAATATTGGCAAAGCCGAATTCGCACCTTGTCCAATTCTAGTACTTTTAAAACCTAACCTATGATCATCAGATCCAACCCATGTTACCGTTAATAACTCTGGGGTAAGCCCAACAAACCAACCATCCTTGTTGGATTGAGTGGTTCCTGTTTTACCAGCAATATCATTTTGCAAGCCGTAAGTGCTTCTAATTCTGGTAGCAGTTCCTTCATTAATGGTAGCCTTCATCATTTCTATCATCACTTCTTTAGTAGTTTCAGAATAAGCAGGTTTATTTTGTGTTTTTGGTTTAAATTCGGCTAATATATTTCCTTTTGCGTCTTCAATTCTAGTTATGTAAAAAGGCTCACTAGATCTTCCTTTATTGGCAAAACCAGTATAAGCCATCGCCAATTCATTAAGCCCAATCTCTGCTGTTCCTAAGGCGATAGATGGAACTTGCGGCAACTTAGAAGTAATTCCCATTTTTTGAGCTTGCGAAACAACATTTCCAATTCCTGTTTCCATCAACACTTTAACAGCAATTGTATTTATAGAATTGCTTAATGCGGTTTTCATATTATAACTCATATCTGGATCGTCCCCAAAAGAGCCAGAATTGGAAGGAGTCCAACCTCCTTCATAAGTAACTTCTTTAACCGAAAAATAGGAGCAAGGAGGGATGCCATTTTCTAAAGCAGCAGTATAAACAATAGGTTTAAAGGTGGAACCAACTTGTCTTTTACTTTGTGAAACATGATCGTATTTAAAATTCTCGAAGTCAACTCCTCCTACCCAGGCTTTAACTGCACCAGTAGAAGGCTCTAAGGCTAGAAATCCAGCATTTAAGAACTTCAGGTAATATTTTATACTATCTAAAGTTGAAGCTTTTACAAGTTCTTCTTTTCCATAATTAAATAGATCCATTTCTCTAGAATTCTTATCTAATTCTACTAATATTTCGCTATCAGAAAGTCCTTGTTTGTTTAATTTCTTATAACTGCTTGTGCGTTTTACCGCATCTAAAATGGCGTCTTTATTAGTATTCCAAGGAGCGCGATTTCCATAAGATTCTTCATGATCTTTTTGCAATGCAGCCATATGTGTGCTCACAGCACTTTCAGCATATTCCTGCATTTTCTTATCTAGTGTGGTATGAATTACTAAACCATCTCTATAAATATTAAAACTTTCTCCATTTACATTTTTTAAAGTATCCAAAATGCCAGAAATATCTTTTCTAAGTTGTTCTCTAAAGTAAGGAGCCAACCCACGATCATGACTGTAATATTGATAGTTTAATTCGATATCGGTTTGTTTGGCTTTCAGCATTTCTGCTTGCTTCAGAAACCCGTATTTCTCCATTTGCTCTAAAACCACATCCCGTCTTAATCTACTACGTTCAGGAAAAATTCTTGGATTATAGGAATGCGAAGCCTTTAGCATCCCAACGAGAACAGCAGCTTCGGTTAAAGATAATTTTGAGGTATGTTTATTAAAGAACTTCATAGAAGCACTTTCTATTCCGAAGGTATTATCGCTAAAAGGAACGGTATTTAAATACAGGGTTAAGATCTCCTCTTTATTATAAATATCTTCAAGTCGAGTTGCAATGATAGATTCCTGAAATTTATTTACGACAATTCCGAAATAACCATAATCTTTCCTTCCGTATAAATTTTTAGCTAGCTGAAGCGTAAGTGTACTTCCACCACCCGAGGATTTATCCTGAAGCATTAAGGATTTAAAGAAAACTCGTAATAAACTTCTACTATCAATTCCATTATGCTCATAAAACCGTACATCTTCGGTGGCAATCAAAGCATCTTTTAAATGCTGTGGTAATTGATTCGAAGTTACGGGTTGTCTATCAAAAATGTAATATTTCCCAATTAACTCTTCGTCTGCAGAAAGCACTTGAGTCGCTTGATTTTGTTTAAGATCTTTTAGATCTTGAGTAGATGGAATTTTTCCAAAAACACCAAAGTAAATACTGAAATATAAGAGAATAAAGATAGCTATAATAGCAAATAGCGCTATAAGCGTCCATTTTAATTTTGGGGAATTTTTAATACGATCTAGCATGACATAAGTTAAGGGATACAAATAAACAAATACTAATAAAATTAATGCAGAAAATAAAGGTTATTTTAAGATATGCGACTTAAATTGATATGAAGATAATCGTCGAGAAATAAAATGATTATGTAATTAATATGCGCTAATTGTTAATTTGTATTATAATAATAGATGGGAAGGGAAGGAGCGTTGTGGTGGAATTTTTATAAAACTTAAAATAGCCGAACAGATACTGCGCGGCTATTTTTAAATTTTTAATAGCATTGAAAAGTCTAACCTATTTATATTATACCCCAAATCTTCTTCTGTTATACCAACTATCTCTGGCAGATTGTCTAAGATGTAAAAATGCTCTTTTGTGGGTTAGATCTCCTTCTTTAATTCCGTTAAAATTTTGACTGATGTTTTCTAAAGTTCTCATGATGAATTATTTAAATGTTTATACTTAATAGACGCCTAGAAAATTTATTTGTTACAGTACTATGTATTAAATAGTACCAATTAACATTTATTTAACAGTTTTATGCTTATCTGAATATGGTTAAAGAAGAAATTTGAGCTTTTAAAGTTTGGAATTTCTTTAACTATCTCTAATTCATAAATGTTTAAATTTGAGATATGCAAAAAACAGCCATACTTATTATTTTAGGAGTATTTGCCCTTGTGGCCTTCATCTATTTTTCTTTTGATGGAGAAGCGCCTAACAGAGATTTTCCAGGAGCCAAAGAAGTGAAGATCGATCAGCGATGGGATATGCCAATGGTGTTAGAAGAAATTTCTGGGATTGCATGGATAGATGAAGAACATATTGCATGTGTGGAGGATGAAGAAGCGATCATCTTTATTTATAATTTAAAAACCTTAGAAGTGGAGCGTCAAATCGTTTTCGGAGAAGATGGAGATTATGAAGGAATTGCTTTAGTAGATGATGATGCTTATGTTTTAAGAAGTGATGGGACACTTTTCGAAGTGCTTAATTATCTTTCTGAAGAAAAGGAAGTGAACGAGATTAAAATAGATTTCACCGAAAAATATAATTTTGAAGGGATTAGCTTCGATAAAAAAAGAAATAGATTAATTCTTGCCATAAAAGATAAAGCTGAAAAAGATTATAAACCTGTGTATTCTTTTAATCTGAATACAAAACAGTTAGATAAGGAACCAGCATATAAGATCATGTTTAACGATACTATTTTTAATGGTTTAGATCTAAAAGAAAACAATCATTTAATTCAACCTTCAGAAATTGCAATTCACCCAAAAACTGGAGAAATTTATGTTTTAGAAGGAACCAATCCAAAATTATTGATCTTGTCTCCAAATGGAAAACCTAAGAAATTACATGTATTTCAAGAAGCTCAATTTCCACAGCCAGAAGGGATCACATTCGATGACGAAGGCAACATTTATATCTCTAATGAAGGAGCAGGTGGAATGGGAAATATTTTAAAAGTGCGCTTATAAAATTTTATCCTTTCTGAATTTTAGCTGCTACCGCCTGAACTTCATCTAAAACTCTAAGTAAATTTTCTCCCCAAAGTTTAGCGATCTCTACTTCAGAATAGCCTCTTTTCACCAATTCTAAGGTCACATTAAAACTTTCTGAAGCATTTCTCCAACCTTCAACACCACCACCACCGTCAAAATCGGAGCTAATACCAACGTGATCTATTCCAATTTTTTCAACTAAATAATCTATATGATCTACATAGTCTGATACATTTACCGGAGTTATTGTTTTTCTCAACGCATTTACCTTTGAAGCAGATGCCGCAACAATTTTCTGGTATTCGGTATTGTATTCAGTTCTTAGATCTTTTTCTAAAGATCTTATGCTATCACGAGATAGAAGTTTAAATCCGGAAACTTCCGCTTGTTCAGCATAAATTTTATCCTGTGCGCTGTAATATCTAGCATTTTTGCTGGTATTAACATAGGTGCTAAAAGCAACAGTTTGAACTACACCGCCATGTTCCTTAAAAAGCTCTAACAATTCGTCATCTAGATTTCTACTGTGATCGCTAAGCCCGCGAGCAGAAGAATGTGATGCGATTAAAGGAGCTTTAGATAATTCAAACATTTGCTTGATCGCCTCTTTCGAAGGATGCGATACATCTATCATAATTCCTAACCTGTTCATTTCTACAACCGCCTGTTTACCCAGCTCACTCAATCCGTTATGTAGCCAATAGTTTGCTGCTTCCCCAGAATTAGAATCGCTTAACTGACTGTGGCCATTATGTGCCAAGGACATATAACGTGCGCCTCGATCATAGAATTCTTTGATTTTCGAAAGATCTTGGCCAATTGGATACGCGTTTTCTACACCTATCATTGCTACCAATTTTCCTTCATTTACTAGTTCTCTAACTTCTGCAGATGTAGTTGCCAAACCAATTTTATCTGGTGCAATTTCTTCGGTTAATCTATGAATTGCTTCAAATTTAGAAATGGCATTCTCATAAGCTTTAGCATAGCCATTTTCATTTAATTCTCCCTGACCTGTGTAAACAATAAACCAAGCCACATCTAGGCAGCCTTCTTCCATTTTCGGTAAGTTTACTTGTGTATTTAAGTCTTGCGTATAATTATTTTCAGCTGTGAAATTTGCAATATCAATATCATCATGCGTATCTATGGTGATTATTTTTTCATGAATTTCCTTAGCCTTTTTCCACAGTTCAGATTTCTCCTTTTTCTGACTAAATCCGATACTTGTGGTTAGGATACTTAAGAGAATAATCGAAGGCTTTTTCATGGAATATTATTGTTTTATTTTTAAAGTCGAAATTTACTGATTATATTTTTCTTACTTCTATTTTTTTAACGTTTGGAATAAATTTTCATCTAACTTTGTTTAGTTATAATCGTAATAAATGAAGAAATTAATTGTGGTTAATAATCCTGAAAAATGGAATATTGCAGTAGATAATATTGCTGTTATTTCTTCTCAGGACTATCTCACCAATCCAGAATATTCCAAACTTAAAAAAGCGAGAGTTTTTAATTTATGTAAAGATTACTCCTATCAATCTAAAGGCTACTATGTTTCTTTACTAGCTGAAGCCAGAGATCACAGAGCTATTCCAACCGTTCGAAATATTGTAGATCTGCGGGAACCTAAATTGGTAAAAATTGTGGCTGACGATTTTGATGATCTTATTCAGCAAAGTCTTAAGAATATAAAATCTCAGGAATTTACGCTGAGTATTTATTTCGGTCAGAATGTAGCTCAGAAATATAAGGAGTTGAGTGCTATGTTCTACAGATCTTTTCAAATCCCATTTTTGAGGGTTCATTTTAATTTTACTACCAAATGGAACATTAAAAGCATTCGAGCCATCTCGGAGTCTGAAATTCCTGCAGAACATAAGGAAAGTATGTTTCTTTTTGCAACGCAATATTTTGCTAAAAAAAGATATGATACTATTAAGACCAGCACTGCCGATTATGATCTGGCGATTTTGGTTGCTCCTGGAGATCCCGCTCCGCCTAGTAATGCAAAAGCTATCAAGAAGTTTATAGAGATCGCGGAAAAGTTAAATTTTTACGCGGAAGTTGTTCATCCAAAAGATCTTTCAAGATTATCTTCTTTTGACGCGTTGTTTATAAGACAAAGCACCGAAGTGAATAATGAAGCCTATGCTTTTGCCAGGAAAGCACAACAAGAAGAAATTGCTTTAATAGATTATCCTGAAGCTATTCTGAAATGCTGTAACAAAGTTTTTATGGCTGAAGCGTTGCAAAATGCAAATATTCCCACCCCAAAAACGGTGATTGTGCATAAGAACAATAAGAATGACGTGTTGGAGATCACAGGTTTACCATGTGTGTTAAAATCGCCAGATTCAACTTTCTCCTTTGGAGTTAAAAAAGCAACCACTTTAGAGGAATATCATGAACTGGTTGATAGTATGCTAAAAAAATCTGATCTTATAATTGCTCAAGAATTCTCTCCTTCAGAATACGATTGGAGAATTGGTATTTTAGATAATAAAGCAATTTTTGCATGTAGATACTATATGGCAAAAGACCACTGGCAAATTTATAATTGGGATGCTTCAAAAAAGGATGATCAAGATGGAAATGCCGATTGTATGGCAATAGAAGATGTGCCTAAAAAAGTATTAGATGTTGCAATGAGATCGGCAAAATTAATGGGTTTAGGTCTTTTTGGAATTGATGTAAAGGAAGTAAATGGGAAACCTTTGGTAATAGAAATTAATGATAATCCAAATATAGATTTTGGGGTTGAAGATGGTTTTTATGGAGATCAGGTTTACATTCAGATCATAACTGCATTAAAGAACAGAATAGAAAAAAATAAATTATGAGTTATCATTTATTTGAAGTTTATGGAGTTGAACTTGAATATATGCTGGTTCAAAGATCCAATTTAAAGATCACTCCAATTGTAGATAAATTAATGCAATTGAAGTCTGGAGCAATAACCTCTGATGTTTCGAACGGAAAAATAGAATGGAGCAACGAATTGGTTGCTCATGTGGTAGAACTTAAAACCAATGGTCCCACCAAACAGTTAGAAGATCTAGATCTTTTATTTCATCAGAATATTAAAGAGATCAATAAATTGTTAGTTACCGAAGACGCCGAACTTTTACCAACGGCAGCACACCCTTTGATGGATCCAGAAACAGAGATGAAGCTTTGGGAACACAATTACAGTGATATCTACGCTTTATATAATAAGATTTTCGATTGTAGAGGGCATGGGTGGGCAAATGTGCAAAGTATGCATCTTAACTTACCTTTTACTGGGGACGAAGAATTTGAAAAACTACACGCTGCAATTCGCATATTATTACCAATAATACCAGCCTTAAGTGCTAGCAGTCCCATTTTCGATGGAAAAAGCACCGGTTTTATGGATTCTAGAATGAATGTTTATAAAACCAACCAAAAGGAGATTCCTGAAATGACAGGAAAGGTTATTCCAGAACAGGTTTTTGATAAGGAAAGCTACATTCGAGAAATATTTGATCCTATTAATAAAGCAATTGCGCCCTACGATACTAATAAGATCCTAGATAAACACTTTTTAAACTCTAGAGGTGCAATTGCGAGGTTCGATAGAAATGCTATAGAAATTCGGGTTATAGATGTTCAGGAATGCCCTAAAGCAGATCTTGCTATCGCAATCCTTATTATTGAAGCTTTAAAAATGTTAGTTTCAGAAGAATTGGTTTCGCTGGAAGATCAGAAGAAATGGCATGAAGATGATCTCTTTTCCATATTTAACGATGTGATTGAGGATGCAGAGAATACGCAGATCACAGATCTTAGGTTTTTAAATTTATTTGATGTGGAAGAAGAGTGTATTGCCAACGAACTATGGGAGGTTATCTACCATAGAGTTAAGGATGGAATTTCTTTAAAACACAGAAAAAGCATTGAGTTTTTAATGGAAAATGGAAGTTTGTCTTCTCGAATTTTAAAAGGAATTTCTAAAGATGCTTCAGAAGAAAACATCAAAAAAATATATTCTAAACTTACGGAATGTCTTCAAACTAATACCTTTTATAATCCATGAAAATAATATTTACATGTGAGCATGGTGGTAATGATATTCCTGAAAAATATTACGATATTTTTAATTATGGTTTTGAAGATTTAAATTCTCATAAAGGACTGGATTACGGTGTTTTAGATTTTCTTACTTACTGTGAAGATTTAAGCGATTATAATATTAGTAATTCTATAAGCAGGTTGCTAATAGAGCTTAATAGATCCTTACATCATCCCAAATTATTTTCTAAATATTCTAAAGTATTAAGCACAGATGAAAAGCAAAATATCATTAATACTTACTATTTACCATATCGAGAAATGGTGCGCAAAAAGATATTAGAATTTGTAGAAAGTGGGGAAGAAGTGGTTCATTTTTCCTTTCATAGTTTTACTGCTGTTTTAAAAGGTGAAATTCGGAATACCGATATCGGGATCTTGTACGATCCTTCTATATCTTCAGAAAAAGAACGGGTACATTTATTCAAGGAGTTGCTTCAAGAAGAAGATGACAATCTTAAAATTAGATACAATTATCCATATTTAGGAAAGGCAGATGGTTTTACTACTTCATTGAGAAAGGAGTTTCCGCAATTATATAGCGGAATTGAAATTGAGGTTAATCAGAAATTCAGTTTTGAAAATAAATTTCCAGAAGAGCTAAAGGCTACCATTTACAATACTTTGAAAAACTTCAAAAAAAAAATCTCACAATAAATAGGAGCAATAAAGCAACATATCTATTGTGAGATCATTAGATCTAACTAGAAAACTTATTTAATCTCTACAACTTCTAGATCAAAAATAAGGTCTTTTCCGGCTAATGGATGATTTCCATCTACCACGATCGAATTTTCTTTTACTTCAGCAACCAAAAGATTCATTTCTCTTCCGTCTGGTCCTTTAGATACCAATCCCATTCCAACCTCTGGAGCGATCTCTGGTGGCAATTGGCTTTTTTCTACTTCCTGAATTAGCTCTTCTCTTGGTTCCCCATAAGCTTCTTCTTTTGGAATATTGATAGTTTTCTTTTCGTTCAATTTCATATCGATAAGTCCATTTTCAAATCCTGGGATCAATTGTCCTTCACCTAAGGTAAATTCAATTGGATCTTTACCTTCAGAACTATCAAAGATTTGTCCGCCTGCTAATTTTCCAGTGTAATGTACTTTTACTGTGTCGTTCTTTTTAACTTGACTCATAATGTATTTTTTCAAAGTTCAATAAAATACAAATCACAATTATTGCTATTCGTATTTTGTTATTTATCGTTATTACAACCTAAAGTGCCATAACCACGCCAAAGTCTTGAATAGCTTCTTTTGTCTAGCTGAAGGCTTATTATACGAGTTAAAATCCTGCTCCACCTCAATAGTAGCAGTAAACACTGCGATTTTTTTGTACTTTGGTGAATTAGAATGCTAAAATTTCAGGTTCATGCAATAATCGGAAAATATGTCAGTTATTATATATATTCTTAAATTAAGAGCTATGACTAGAGTTTTTCTAGAACTAACATCTCTGAGTATGCTTACCTTCTTTATGACCTTTTATATAAGTTGTAAAGTGCCTGAATCTGAAAGTGCCGATGTTATGGACTGGAAGACAATTGAAGTCACGGCAAGCGCATATAATTCTACAGCTAGGCAAAGTGAAGGAAATCCATTAATCACCGCTTGGGGAGACACCTTAGCTCCAAATATGAATGTAATTGCCATTTCTCGAGATCTTATGAGAAAAGGATTAGAATACAATACCCCAGTTAAAATTGATGGACTCTCCGGAATTTTCTTTGTAAAAGATAAAATGCATCACCGCTGGAAGAATAAGATTGATATATACATGGGCAATGATGTGCAAAAGGCGAGGAGTTGGGGAAGAAAAAAGATAAAGATCCAATATCTGATTCAGAAAGATTCAATTACAGAAAAAGCAAAATAAGCCCACTTCCCATTAAATTGTACCGTTTTGGTAATTTGAATCCGCTCTAAATTTAAAACTTCTATAGATTTTCTTTAGTTTTACCTTTTAAATTAGAACTCTCTAATTAATTATGTTTAGCTGTTAGATTATCTATATATGAAAGAATATATAATTGACTTCCTTAAAAAACTCGAAACATTTTCTCGGGAAACATTTCATAAGTACAATTCCAAACTTCCTTTTATAATTTCAATTATTCTAGCCCTGATTATTGTTGTAGTTGGGATAAACGTGTTTGTTGAATTAACCAATGCTCTAAATAGTGATCTTGTTGGAAATTACGATTCAAGCATAACAGGCTATGTAATTTCTTATAGAACTCCGCAGCTAAATAATATTATGCAGGTTATCACCAATCTCGGAGATCTCTACGGTTATATTGCTGTAACCACGATTTGTTCACTACTGTTCTATTTTAAGTTTAAGAATTGGAGGTATGTTGTACAACTAGTATTTGTTATTATAGTTTCGGGATTATCTAACTTAGCTTTAAAAGATGTTATTAACCGTGCAAGACCAACGGCAGAACATTTGGTGTCTGTGGAAACCTTAAGTTATCCAAGTGGCCATGCAATGAGTGCAACAGCCTTTTACGGTTTTTTGATCTACCTATTCTATTTCCTGAAGATTAACCGTTGGCTTAAGGCATTTTTAATAGTAGTTTGCTCATTTTTGATTGTAAGTATAGGAATAAGCAGAATCTATCTTGGAGTACATTTCCCTTCAGATATTCTGGGAGGTATTATTGCTGGTACTATTTGGGTAATGTTTTGTGTGCTTATTTTTAATATTATAGACCTCTTCAGAAAGCAAGAAGAAAACAAGCCAAAAGCACCTATCGAAAACAGAATAGAAAAATAGGATATTTGGAATTATTTTAATCCCAAATATCCTAATAGGATCCAGATTATAATAAATACTATTACAATTCCGAAGCAGCCACAGCCACCACCAAATTTTTTAGCTCCCCAACCTGCAAGCAATGCTCTTAATATATTTTTCATTTTCTATTGGTTAATTAATGATGTTAAAAATATAAATAAGACAGAAAGTGGCGATTCATTTTAAGACAACTTTAATTTATAAAAAAACAGCAATTTTATCAAATTTTTATAACTGAACCTTATAAAAATATTTAAATTTGTTAAAATTAAAATTAAAATTTATGCAAATTAGAGATAAAGAAGATAATCAGTCTGAAGATTATATAGTTCAGGACAACAAGAAAACTCGATTTGGAGCTGTTTTTATAGTAATAGTATTAATTATTTTGATTGCTGGAGTAGCAATGACGGGGGTATATTTCGATTATTGGTAGAATATTGTTCTAATTATTAAGAAATTTTAATTTCATTTAATAACAAGAATGCTTGATTTATGTAATCCTTTTCGAGGAATAAAGCAAAGTAATTCGAAGTTGAGATCATTTCAAAAACCGGAATTCCTTCGTAGGCTAGTAGCTTAAAAATATAAAAGTAAAGTCCCACAGTTTTAGAACTATTCTTTGGTAATGCTATTGTGATACTGGATA
>CAZWSP010000030.1:0-25840 GCA_964636585.1 uncultured Antarcticibacterium sp. | reverse complement strand
GTAAGTCTATATTTTAAAAGTATTTCTTGTTGTTTTTCTGAAGAATAAGAATTCCATTCATCTGCTGTGAAAATTTCAACATCTTCATCACAAACCGCATTTACATTGGTATTCCCTTCAGAAAAAAAGATGGTTTCTAAGATAGCGATAGGCTGAGCCTTGTCATTCTCTTTATCATACCAAGAATCAAAAAGCTGAATAAAGATCCACTGTGTCCATTTATAATAATCTGGCTCACTGGTTCTCACTTCCCGACTCCAATCGAATGAAAATCCAATTTGATCTAACTGCTGACGGTATCTTTTAATATTGTCTTCTGTGGTAAGTGCAGGATGCTGCCCGGTTTGAATGGCATATTGCTCTGCCGGCAAACCAAAACTATCATATCCTTGAGGATGCAACACATTAAAGCCGGTGTGACGTTTAAATCTTGCATAAATATCACTGGCAATGTAACCTAGCGGATGCCCAACATGCAATCCCGCTCCAGACGGGTAAGGAAACATATCTAAGACATAGAATTTTGGCAGATCGCTCTTGTTCTTTGCTTTAAAAGTTTGGTTCTCTGCCCAATATTTTTGCCACTTGGCCTCAATCTCATTGAAATGGTAACTCATGCTATATTTTTTCTGATTACGCAGTAATACTTCACTGTAATGCGCGCAAATTTACAATTTTAAACTTCTTTAACTGTGCTAATTTAATGAGATTCTACCTGCTTTCTGGCTTGCTTTTCCATTGGCAGCAAACATTCATAAATAAATTGATTTACCGGAGTTGGAATTTTTAGTCGCTTTCCTTCTTTTACGATATATCCATTAAAATTTTCTAATTCCGAAGGTTTTCCCTCCATAATATCTCGTTGAGTAGATGCTGTAGTTTCCGGTTTAAGACTCGAAATAGTTTCCATCACCATATCTAAATGTTTTGTAGTTAGCTTAATATTCTTGGCATTTGCCACTGCAATTATTTCTTTGCCGGTGTTTAAGATCACCTCTTTTAAATATTCACTTTCTCTCATTTCGCCCAAAGTAGCTCTTGTTAAACCACCCAATGCGCTAATGCTAGCTATGAATAAGAATTTTTTCCAGGTTTCTAAGGTGATATCTTCAGGAACTAAATTTGTGATTCCTGCATTAGTGAAAAGATCTTCCAATTCGATAATCCTCTTCGTTCTAGAATTATCTTTCTCTCCAAAAATGATCTTTGGTTCATGCCCCGCATGAGTGATCTCACCAGGCGCAGAGATATAGCTAACTATAAAACACAAACCCGAAAGCACATTTTTCTCGGGTAATAACTTTAAAAGCTTTTCGGTATTACTCGCGCCATTTTGCAATGGCAAAACCATAGTTTCTTCTTTTAAAATTGGTTTTAAAGCTTCTGCCGCTTCAGTTAATTGCCATGATTTTACTCCTAGAATAATTAGATCCGGCTGTTCTATCTTGGAAAGATCATGGGTAGCTAATTTCGGCTTTGCTTTAAAATCGCCGTGAATACTTTTCACGCTAATTCCAGATTCCTGGATCGCCTTTAAATGAGCTCCTCTCGCGTAGATACTTACTTCATTTCCAGCTTTTGCCAGCTTTGCGCCAAAATATCCTCCAATTCCGCCAGCTCCATATATTAATATCTTCATGCTTTAATTTTTAACTAAATTAACCTATTAAGAATAATTTCGAAACTTTGAACGTTTTAAAGAATGTGAACGATTAACTTTCTTATTTTTACACCAAAATCTGAAATTACTTTATGAGTACATCTTTTGAAAGGTATCAAAAACGCCGATTAATTTCTTCTTATTTCTCTGTAGTTATTAGTATATCCTTAGTGCTCTTTCTTTTAGGGCTATTAGGACTTTTAGTCTTGAACACCAAGAAAGTAGCCGATCATTTTAAGGAACAAATCGCACTTACCGTTTACATTAAAGATACTGCGAAAGAGGTGGAGATCGAGCAACTTAAGAAAAGCTTGGCTTTGGCTGAATATACCAAGTCTAGCGTTTATGTTTCAAAAGAAGATGCAGCGGCAGAACACAGTAAAGAAATTGGAGAAGATTTTATGGAGTTCTTGGGTTACAACCCGCTTCAGAATTCAATAGATATCCACATGAAGGCTGATTATGTGTCTTCAGATCAAATAGATAAAATTGCAGAAGATCTTAACTCGAAGAATTATGTAGATGAGGTGGTTTATGATAAGCCCCTTATTGCGCTATTAAACGATAACGTAAAGAAAATAAGTTTCTGGATATTGGTTGTTAGTGGAATTTTCACTTTTATAGCCGTATTGCTTATAAACAGTTCTATTCGTTTAGCCGTGTATTCTAAACGTTTTATAATTAAAACCATGCAAATGGTTGGTGCTACAAAGAGTTTTATTCGCAGACCATTTATATGGCAAAGTGTAAAACTTGGAATAATTGGAGCAATAATGGCATTAATTGGAATGGCTGCTGTTTTATATTATTTGAATAACAGTTTCCCGGAACTTGAATTATTAAGTGATAAGAAAATACTGATTGCTTTATTCTTGGGAATCTTTTTAATGGGAGGACTAATCTCATGGTTAAGTACCTTTTTCGCAACCTCAAGATTCTTGAATCTTAAAACCGATGAATTGTATTATTAACCTGATGCAGGTATAAGTTGACAATTTTAATTAATTTTGAACCTTATATTTTAATGCATTAACGAAGCAAAGTATTTTTGCATTCGTGGCTAAGTTGAGTTAATTAAAACCATTACTAATGAGCAATATCAAAAAACCATATCATAAGCAAGACCTGAATTTTGTGTTCGGGAAAAAGAATTACACCTTTATGTTTATAGGCTTGGCGGTTATTGCCTTAGGTTTCATCTTAATGTCTGGCGGTGGAAGTACAGATCCAAATGTATTTAACCCGGAGATCTACAGCTTTAGAAGAATTCGTTTAGCACCAGCTTTGGTGTTGATAGGCTTCGGAATTGAAGTATATGCTGTATTACTAAATCCCAACAAAAAATAATTTACTTTGAACGAATTTGATGCAGTAGTCCTGGGAATTATTCAAGGACTTACAGAATTTTTACCGGTATCTTCCAGTGGGCATTTAGAACTTGGAAAAGCCATTTTAGGCGACAATAGTATTCCTAGCGAATCTCTTCTTTTTACGGTTGTCTTGCATTTCGCCACTGCGCTTAGCACCATAGTTATTTTCAGAAAAGATATTATAGAGATCGTAAAAGGTCTTTTTCAATTTAAATGGAACGAGGAAACTCAGTTTTCATTGAAAATTATTTTATCCATGATTCCTGCAGCAGTTGTAGGACTTCTTTTTGAAGAAGAAATGGAAGTGTTATTTGAAGGGAATTTACTTTTAGTTGGCTTCATGCTTATCATTACAGCACTTTTATTATGGCTGGCAGATAAAGCGAAGAATACCGAAAAACCGGTTAGTTTTAGCAATGCATTTGTAATTGGAGTTTCTCAGGCAATCGCCATTTTACCAGGAATTTCAAGATCTGGAGCAACTATTTCTACTTCGGTATTACTTGGAAATGATAAAGCAAAAGCTGCAAGATTCTCTTTTTTAATGGTTGTACCTCTTATCTTAGGAAAAATAGCAAAAGATGCATTAAGCGGAGATCTAGCAGAAAGCAGCACAGAACCTACAGTATTAATTATTGGGTTTGTTGCAGCATTTTTAGCCGGTTTAGTTGCTTGTACCTGGATGATCAAACTGGTGAAGAATAGCAAATTATCTTATTTCGCTATCTATTGCCTGATCGTTGGAATCATTGCAATTGGATTTGGATATGCAAACTAAGATCTTTACTCCAGAAGAATTTAAAGAAGGACAAATTCTCTTATTCGATAAACCTTTAGGCTGGACTTCTTTTCAGCTAGTGAACAAGGTTAGATGGTTAATTCGAAAAAGCTGTGATATCAAAAAAATAAAAGTTGGGCATGCGGGAACTTTAGATCCTCTAGCCTCCGGACTTTTAATTATTTGCACCGGTAAATTCACCAAAAGAATAGAAGAATTACAAGGTCAAGAAAAGGAATATACAGGAACTATCACTTTGGGAGGCACTACTCCTTCCTACGATCTTGAAACCGAAATTGATCAAACCTATCCTACCAAACATATTTCAGAAGAAAAAATTAAAGAAGCCACCCTACAATTTCTAGGAGAGATCTCACAGTTTCCTCCGGTATTTTCGGCATTAAAAAAAGACGGTAAAAGGCTTTATGAATATGCTAGGAATGGTGAGGAAGTGGAAATACCTTCTCGAAAAATAAGTATTTCCAGCTTCGAGATCAGCAACATACACATGCCAAATGTAGATTTTAAAGTGACTTGCAGTAAGGGAACTTATATTAGAAGCTTGGCTCATGATTTTGGTAAAGCTCTAGAATCTGGCGCACACCTTTCTGCGTTACGAAGAACTAAGATTGGCGATTTTGATGTAGATAATTCTTTAGATGTTGCATCTTTTGAAAATTTGCTACCTTAAACGCAGAATAAAATACCACATTCGAAGTTTTAGATCTATGGATTTTTTTGACAGACATAAAGCACTGATCATCACACTTTTGTTTTTTGCTGTATTATTATTGAGCTTATACAATTTAAGCCTCTCTAATAATATTCAGAAAGAACGAGAGCTTTTGGTGGATTTAGATAGTTTTAAGATCGAAAAACCGGAAGAGAAAATTGAAGAACCTAAAGAAATGGTTCCTGCAAAACCGAGTGAGCAAATAGCTACCCACCAAGCTTTCAACCAAAACCAAGAATCTAGAGATGCTAATTTTAATGAGCAGCTAAATGAGATCTTTCAGAAGAACAGTGCAGCCGAATTAGAATCTACAGATGAAAATGCTTCAAATTCTACTGGAAATTATAGCATGTATTCAGCAAAGAAAAAAGAAGTAAAAAAACAATCTGATGGCGATAAGTCTAAAGAGATCACTTCAGCTAAAAAAGGTGGAATAGACCGTAGCTCCATTTCCTATTCTTTAAAAGACCGCACCGCTATCGAGATTCCAAACCCAATTTACACCTGCGACAGATCTGGGAAAGTAGTGGTAAATATTACCGTGAACGCAGATGGGCGAGTTATAGGCACTTCTATAAATAAAAGCAGCTCTACTACCAATAACGAATGTTTGACAGATCAGGCCGAGGAATACGCGAAACTAGCCTATTTCACGGCCATGGCTGGAAGAGATTCGCAACCCGGAACTATTTCCTATAATTTTAAGCCTTAATTATTTATTAATATGTCTGAAATCAAAAAATGTGGCTGGTGCTTGGGAGATCCACTTTATGAAGAATATCACGATACCGAGTGGGGTGTTCCAGTGTATGATGATGATACAATTTTTGAATTTTTATTGTTAGAAACCTTCCAAGCCGGCTTAAGTTGGATCACTATTTTACGTAAAAGAGAAAATTTTAGAGAAGCTTTCGATAATTTCGATTACAAAAAGATCGCCACTTATTCTGAAGATAAAATTCAGGAGTTATTACAAAATGCCGGAATTATAAGGAATAAACTCAAGGTGAGAGGAACGGTGACCAATGCCCAGTTATTCATGAAAATTCAGGAAGAATATGGGAGCTTTAGCAAGTATATCTGGAGTTTTGTAGATGGAACTCCTATCAAAAATTCAGTACAAGATTATAAAAAAGCACCTCCAACAACTGGAATTAGTGATGCGCTAAGCAAAGACTTAAAAAAGCGAGGTTTTAAATTTGTGGGATCTACCGTGATGTATGCACACATGCAGGCAACGGGAATGGTGAACGATCATGAAGTTGATTGTTTTAGATATTCTGAAGTTTAAAATGTAGTTGAATTCATTCGATTAAACACCGTTACCCTGAACTTGTTTCAGGGTCTTTTTATTTATAATTAATGCTGAAACAATTACCATAGTTACTGAAAGAGCTTTATAATTATTTATATTTAGAAATCTTAATACGTAAAATGTTTAAAAAAACACTTTGGGTTTTATTAATTGGAAGTGCGCTCGTTACTTTCCTCCCTTCTATTTTTCCAGATTTTTGGTTAACAGATCTTATGTCGCACTTTAGAGTGCAATACGCAATAGTACTTTCACTACTAATTCTATTATTTTTTGTATTCCATAGAAAAAAGTTGCCAATAATTATTTCGGTAGTTCTACTTTTTTGGAATCTTAAGGATATTTATCCGTTATACTTTTCTCCTGATGTAGATGCTAAAACTTCTACTGAAAGAATTTCGATACTATCCATAAATTTACTGTCTTCTAACACGAATACCGAAGCTGTTCTGTCTTTAATAAATGATAAAGATCCGGATGTAATTGTATTTTTGGAACTTACTCCAAGATGGGAGAAGGAGTTAAATGATGTCTTTAAAAATTACCCATATAAAACTTCAGAAGTTAGAACCGATAATTTTGGAATCGCCATGCTAAGCAAATCTAAGATGGAAAGCTCTTTAACCAATTTTAAAAATAGCATAAAAGCATCTATCGTTGGGAAATTCAATTTTTCTGAAGAACCACTCACAATTATTGCAACACATCCTTTACCTCCCATAAGTCCTGAAACTTTTGAATTAAGAAATTCACAACTGAGAGATCTAGCTGAAAGTCGAAATGATTATTCAGATAATTTGGTAATAGTAGGTGATCTAAATACTTCGTCTTTTTCAAGGCATTTTAAAGACCTTTTAAAAGTTGGTAGTTTAGTAGATTCTCGAAACGGCTTTGGAGTTGGTACTACGTGGCCTGCAGATCTTTATATTTTAAGAACCACTTTAGATCATTGTTTGGTAAGCAAAGGCATAAAAGTGTTAGAGCAAGCACCTCAACGCAATATTGGCTCAGATCATTTACCGATATATGTTGAATTAAGCCTGTAGTTTTCCAGCAATTTAAATTACTTCAAATACTCCAAAAACTCTTTTCTAGGAATTTCTGAAGCGCCTAAACTCGCTAAATGGGGCGTGTGGATCTGGCAATCTACCACTGTCACTCCTTCTTCCTTCAGTTTATTTACATAGGTGATAAATCCATATTTAGAGGCATTGCTCATCTTGGCAAACATACTTTCTCCGCAAAACATTTTTTTATCCTTGAGATAGATCCCATACAATCCTCCAACCAACTCATCTCCTTTCCAGACTTCTACAGATTGTACAATTCCCAAATGGAATAATTTAAGGTAAGCCTCTTTAATTTCAGCAGTGATCCAAGTTCCATTTTGTCCATGTCGCTTAATTGCGCCACAAGCTTCAATAACTCTTAAAAACTCCTGATTATAAGTCACTTTAAAAGCTTCTTTTTTGAAAAGCTGCTTCATGCTTTTTGAAACCTTTAAATTTTCCGGAAATAAGACCATTCTAGGATCTGGACTCCACCAAAGAATAGGTTCAGAACTATCATACCAAGGGAAGATTCCATGATTGTAAGCGTCTAATAATCTATTTACAGAAAGATCTCCACCCATGGCCAAAAGCCCGTCTGGGTTTGCCATCTCTACCGGTGGAAATTCTTGATATGAATTTGTAGAACTCAATTTCTTAGATTAAATAAACTTCAATTTAATGAAAAGCTGCTAAAAGCAAAAGCTTAGCATCTAAGTTGAAGATACTAAGCTTTGTATTACTATTTCCTTGGTTTGAAACCTAGAAAGGTAGATCGTCATAATCTTCATCTTTAAGATCCTGAGCTGGCTCAAATTGATCTGCAGATGGAGGTGCTTGTTGTCCTGGAGTACTTCCAGCTTGTAAATTCTCGATTCTCCAACCTTGGATAGAATTGAAATATTTGGTCTCTCCTTGTGGATTCACCCATTCACGGCCGCGTAAATTAACTCCGATCTTTACCGGTTGTCCTGTTTGAAAATTATTTAAAAGATCTGTTTTATCTTGAACAAATTCAATCATGATATGTTGTGGATATTGCTCCTCTGTGGTAACAACAACTTCTCTTTTTCTAAACCCATTACTTCCAAAAGTTTGAGTTTCTCCTATCATCTTAATTTTTCCTTCTACTTCCATTTTAGTTTGATTTTGCTAATAATATTTTCCAGGCACTTGCCGGATCTTCGTTCTCTAAATATGTATGTGCTTGCAAATGGATCTTATCCAGATCTCCAGAATTTACAAGCTTCAAGGCATTTTCATCCTCTTTTAAAAATAATTCTATTTCTTCTTTACTTGGTAAAGTTTCTACATTCCCTAATCTTCCAAGATCATTTCCAGTTAAAACCTTACTGTTTCTAATTTCATGCGGAATTTGATCTACTCCAATTCCTAAAGATGAAAGTGGTTTAGGAACTTCAAACATTCCCATATTTGCTCGAGAATACCAATTTCCCCCCATTCTGGATACTAGATCTATCTTATGTTGATCTATAAAGCCTTCAGCATCTAAAATAGCTTCATTAAAGTGCATTTTTACCACTTCACAAATAACCAAATTTCCAGCTCCCCCTTCTTGCCCAAGTTCTTTTACTTCCAAGATCTTACACTCAAATTGTGCAGGAGATTCTGCTACTCTAAAAGGTTTTACCAGATCAGATTTCAGCATTGTTAAACCTGCTTTTTCAAATTCATTCACCCCTTCAGGATACTCTGTGCTGGAAAGTGACATTTGCTGCACAATTTTGTAATCTACAATATTTATAACAACCTCACCAGTAGCTTTCGCATTTAAAAAGGTGTGTTTAACTGTGTTATCTCTCCCTCTTCTTGCTGGAGAAAAAACCAGAATTGGTGGGTTAGCACTAAACACATTAAAAAAACTGAATGGGGAAAGATTTGGTCTCCCATTTTCATCTACAGTACTAGCAAAAGCAATAGGTCTTGGGCCAACGGCTCCTAATAAATATTGATGAATTTTCCCTGTACTTATTTCCTTTGGATCTATAGATAGCATGCAGTTATTTTTCACAAAGGTAAGGAATAGCGATAGGAATGAAAAACCGTTATTCAACAATAATATTAACAGAAAACGGTTATATTTAAACTGTCCTAAATAAGGCTTCATGAATTTTACAAACGAACGAAACTTTGCACGTTGGTTCATTATTATTTCTTCTCTGCTCATTGTAGCACTTATTTTATGGAACACTTCCATTTTCTTTGAAAGATTAAAACAAGACGAGCGCGATAAAATGGAACTTTGGACTGCAGCTCAGTCCTTTTTAGATAAAGCTTCTGGAGATACCGATATAGATCTTACTTTAAGGATCCTAAATGCCAATACCACCATTCCAACTATTTGGATCAATGAACGCGGGGATATTGTAGACGGACTAAATATCCCGATAGAAACTAGAGAAAGTAAAGAGTTTCTTCAGGAATACTTCGATCAATTAAAATCTGAAAATGAACCTATAGAAATGGTTATTGGTAAGAATCAAGTGCATAAGATCTATTACGGAGATTCGCCTTTGCTTACCAAAATAAAGTATTACCCAATTGGGCTCTTGCTTATAATCTTTCTATTTATTGGAGTGGTTTATTTCTTTTATACCACTACTAAAACCAGCGAACAGAATAAATTATGGGCGGGAATGGCTAAGGAAACAGCACACCAGATCGGAACTCCACTTTCCTCCTTGATTGGCTGGACAGAAATACTGAAGGAAGAAAATGTTAACAAGTCCTATATTCTAGAAATTGAAAAAGATATAGAGCGATTGAGAACCATAACTGAACGTTTTTCTAAAATTGGTTCTACTCCAATCTTGACTGAAACAGATCTGGTTATTGCAACAAAGGAAAGCTTCAACTATTTGCAAACTAGAAGTTCTAATCTAATCGACTTTAAGCTATCTACACCACATACGCCTATTTATGTGAATTTAAATGAATCACTTTTCAGCTGGACAATAGAAAATCTGGTAAAGAATGCGATAGATGCAATGAAGGGAAAAGGTGCTTTAGCCATTGAAGTAAAACAAGATCTGCACCGAGTTTATATTTACGTGAAAGATAGCGGAAAAGGAATTTCGAAGAGTAAATATCAAACAATCTTTAATCCTGGTTATACCACCAAAAAAAGAGGTTGGGGACTTGGACTTTCTTTAGCTAAGAGAATTGTGGAAGAATATCACGACGGAAGAATAAAAGTGTATCACAGTGAAATTGGCAAAGGAACAACCTTCCAGATCGCTTTGAAAAAGCTCTAATAGTTCTCCATTAGATCACGCAGTTCTTGCGGGATCTTATAGGTTTCATTCTTATTAAAATCGAAAAACACTGCCACATCTCTACCTTCTGCGCAAATCTCCATGTTATCGTTTAGGATAAGATGATCCAATCCAAAACTACTGTTCTTTATAAAAGCCAGTTTAGTCTTTACAATGGCGGTTCCCGGGTAATAAAGTGATTTTTTAAAATCGCAATGTGTAGAAACCACCATTGGCCCTTTATTGGTTTCTTCGAAGATCTTTGTTAGCTCGGTAGCTTCCCAAAATTGGGCTCTCCCGGTTTGCATAAACCGTATGAAACTCAGGTTATTTACATGCTTGTACATGTCCAGATCGCTCCAATCTATTCTTAGGTCTATACTGAGTTTGTAATTGGAAAGATCCATTATATATTCGACTTAATTTGCTCTGCCAGCTTTTCTAATTCTTCTGAAGAAAAATTCTTTTTCTTACTGAAATCCATATCTGCCATTGCATTCAACGGAATTAAATGAACATGTACGTGAGGAACTTCCAACCCAATAACCGTCATCCCTATTCTTTTACACGAAACTGTTTTCTCCAAGGCAAGAGCCACTTTACGAGAGAAATTCATCAATTCCTGATACGTATCTGCATCAAGATCGAATAGTTTATTAACCTCTTGTTTTGGAATGCACAAGGTATGTCCTTCGGCATTTGGATTGATATCCAGAAATGCTAAAAATTTATCTGTTTCCGCCACTTTGTATGCAGGAAGTTCACCACTTATGATCTTTGAAAAAATTGTTGCCATGATCGTTTTATTTAAATACAAAAACCTTTTCCGGGTATGAGAAATACGCTGAAAAGGTTTTTATCAATGTGTTCTACTTTATTATTCTCTCCAGATCTTCAACACCTCAAACTTCATAGTTCCGTTAGGAACACTTATTTCTGCGGTGTCTCCTACCTGTTTCCCTAACAATCCTTTTCCAATAGGAGATTCTACCGAAATCTTTCCGGTTTTAATATCTGCTTCACTTTGAGCAACTAATTTATAGGTCATTTCTGTCCCATTGCTCTGGTTTTTAATCTTCACTAAAGAATGCACCAATGCTTTAGAAGTATCTAACTGAGATTCATCTATAACTCTTGCATTAGAAACCACTTCTTCCATCTTAGAAATTCTCATTTCCAACAGCCCTTGTGCTTCTTTTGCAGCATCATATTCGGCATTTTCACTAAGATCTCCTTTATCTCTCGCTTCCGCGATCGCTTCAGAGGCTTTTGGGCGTTCAACATCCCTTAGCTGATTCAGCTCGTCTTTCAGTTTTTTCAAACCTTCAACAGTATAATAAGATATGTTACTCATAATTTTTTTAGTTTGTAAATTACACTTACAGGTATGCCTCAATAATCCTTCTAACCCGCAATTGTAAGGTGTTTTTATAAATTCCAATTCTGTAAAGCAATAGGATTGGTCAAACCCAAAAAAGGTCTGTTTTATAGATGTTTAAATTTTTAAATCTTGCTAATAAATACAAAAAATCCCACATAAGACGGGATTTATATACACAAATATAATAAATTTAAATTTTGAAAGCAATTAATTTCTTAAGCCGAAAAACCTACAAAATGATCAGAAAAATCAGTCTAATTTTCACCATATTATTCATCTTTATATCCTGCAGTTCAAACGATGAAGCACGGGTTAACAACCCAAATTTGGTGGATGTAAGTTTTACTTTGCGCATAGATCTTAATTTACCAGAATACAATAGCCTAAATTTTCCTGGAAATAGTTATTCGACTTATAACTTTGGAATAAATGGAGTTGTAGTTTATAATATTAATAACACACAGTTCACTGCTTTTGAACTAAGCGATCCCAACCATCCTTTATCTACATGCTCTTCCTTAACGGTTCAAGGAATTATTGCGAAATGCGATTGCGATGACGGGAATTCTTATAATATTTTAACCGGAGAACTTAGTAGTGGTTCTGGCCAGTATACGCTGAAGCCCTATAGAATAAGTAAAAGCGGAAATACTCTAGAAGTTTTCAACTAAAAAAATTCTTCAAATAAAAATATAAGTCGCCATTCCCTTTTAACAAGAATAGCGACTTTTTTGTACTTCAATCTTGAAAATTGAACCCTACGTACAAACTATTGGTGTGACTTATAACTTAAATGTTACTCCTACAAGAACATTAATTCCTGCCTGCGGATAGTACCCAGCTCCTTCTATGGTTGTAACTACATCAGGATCAGAGTAATCATCGTCATAAGTATAGAAATAACCGTTAGAGACATACTTTACATCAAAAATATTATTTACAAGCGCATTAAAAACAATGCTTTTAAAGATTCTCACATCGCTTAGTTCATAAACCAAATTAACATCGTTTATAAAATAACTATCTAATTTTGAAGCTTCACTATCTATATTTCCCATGAATTGCTCTCCTACATATTTTGAAAGCAAGCTTACCTGAAAATTATTCTTGGGAGCAAATACCAACATATTAGATGCAACAAGATCTGGAGAAAATGAAATATTAGTATCGCCTAGATCTTCCAAAGCTCCATCTCTAGCAACTACAAAATCTTTATTCTTGTTGGTGCTTAACGCAAGGTTTGGCATTAAACTCCAGCTGTTAGAAAATTTCCAAGCTGCATCAATTTCCAATCCAAGCCTATAACTCTTACCACTCGTAGTCCTTAATGGAGCACCAACGTCGTTAAGCGCACCAGAAAGCACTAACTGATCTTTATAATCCATATAATAAACATTAGAATTAAGTTTAAAATTACGGCCTTTTAATCGCCAACCTAATTCATAATCGTTCAGCTTTTCTGGTGTATAAATTCCTTCTTCAAAATCGTTTCGGGAAGGCTCTCTACTTGCTCTTCCATAATACCCATAAAACTGATTGTTTTCGTCTAATTGATACGTGATCCCAGCCTTTGGATTAAAGAACTGAAATTTTTCATTCACATCTATGTTTACCAGATCTGATGTGATTCCTCCCGTTTCATAATCTATAAATCTCCCTTGAAGATCTACAAAAATTTGCCATTTATTATTCAGCTTATATGTTGCTTTAGAGAATGCCGTAAATTCATTTTTAGTGGCATCGCTAAAATAATAGCGATCTCTAATTTCAGAATTGCTGGCAAATTGCGCCCAAATAACTTCTCCAAAATGATCTCCCTTATACAAACTATAAAAGGCTCCAGAAGTAACTTCTAGATTCGCGCTTTTATAAGTTGCATTGGCATTTATCACATAATAATCATTATCCAACCATCTTCTTCTTATAAGATCTGTTGAATTTATAGTTTCTCCTCCAACTTCAATGGGAGCAAAATTATAATCAGAAAAATCTTCATCTTCTTTATATTGCTCAAAATACCCTCGACCATAAGTGTAATTCAATCCAAGATTAGTAGACCAGTTCTCACTAAAGCGCTCATTCCAATGCAATTGATAATGATCTTGTTTATAATCGTCTATTTCATTATCATAAAATTTAGTTTCTCCATTATCATCTGTATACATCCCGGCTGGATTAAATGTTCGGTCCATTTCTAAGGTTTCTTTATCTATCCCGAACCAAGACTGATAGGTTTTTTCGTATCCACCAAAAGTGATCGCCTTGATCAAGGTGTTTTCATCTACATATGCAGCTTGTAAAAAATAGGATTTCAGATCTGAAGATGCTCTATCTATATATCCATCTGAAACTATGTTAGACAATCTTCCAGAGATCTCTATATGATCCTGAAGCAAACCTGTACCCAACTTTACATTGTGTTTTCTCGTTCCGAAAGACCCAATAGAATTTGAGATCTCACCATATGCTTCTTCTGAAACTGCTTCAGATAGCAAATTTAAACTTGCTCCAAAAGCGCCAGAACCATTAGTAGAAGTTCCTACGCCTCGTTGCAGCTGAAGGTTTTGAACAGAAGACGCAAAATCTGGTAGGTTTACCCAAAAACTCCCCTGACTTTCAGAATCGTTAAAAGGAATCCCATTCAGCGTAACATTCACTCGCGATGCATCGCTTCCACGAACCCGAATATAAGTATACCCCACGCCAGCTCCGGCATCTGAGGTTGTAACCACAGAAGGCATATAATTTAACAAATAAGGGATGTCTTGACCAAGGTTTCGTTTTTCTAATTCTTTTTTCGAAAGATCGGAGTGCGTTACAGGAGAATCTGCACTTACGCGAATAGCTCTTACCAAAACCTCATCTAAAGCTTCAACTGGGTTTCTAATACTGTCGCTCTCTTGTTGGGAATAACCTAAAGCAGAAACTAATAAAAGGCCAGATAATAATAAATTTTTCATTCGTTACAAATAAGGTTGTTACGAATAAAAGGGGCAATTATTCTATGATTTAATCTTTTTAAAATTCAAACATAAAAAAGCCCTAATTAGATCTTGAGATCCAAAAAGGGGGTTTACGCAGCGAATTTGCTCTTTCGAGCATCTTTGTCCCTTGGCAGCATTACCTGCCCAGGTTCATTGGGTATGATCTCAGCTGTATTTAGAAAATGGTCCAAATAAAGCACCCCTTTGAGATATGCAGCAAATGTAAAAAGGTTTTTTTGATTTCCTAGCGCATTACTAACTTTTAAAAGAATTGCCGTAATTTTATCCATAATGCTTTCATGAAAAACACAAAACGATCTATAACCCTAAAAGTAGTCTTCGGATACCTGCTAATTGCAGCAGTAGCCGCTATTGCCGTATGGTTTATTTATGGGGAAGTTGTGAAATTTTCGGAAGTAAATCAAACCAATAGTTTAAACAATCAACAATTAGTTCTTGTTAGTGAAATTGCTACAGCACTTTACGAAACCGAAAGTACCGGCAGAAGATTTATCCAGACCGGAGATACTACAGATCTCACTACGTACAGTGACCAAATAGATAACATTCAAGAAAGCATAAATGTTTTAAAAATGACTTATGCCGATTCTGCGATGGAAGTAGAACTGGACAGTATTTCCAACCTATTAGCTAAGAAAAGCGAAAATCTAGGGGAATTGTTACAACTGCGTTCTCGTGATAGAAATACTAGTTATTATACTGAAGTTATTCAGGAATTAGAAAAGGTAGACGAATCTTTTAAAGATAAGAATTACGATAAGCGTTTTGCAAATCTTGCTCCACATCAGCGCAGGGTTTTAATTAGATTATTAGAGTTTTCTAATGATGAAAATAACGAACAAAATTCCAGCATAAGCGCAGATTCCTTGGTGATCGCAGTAAAAAAAGTCCTGAATGAATTAGAACGAGAAAATCAGAAATTTAGATCTGTTATCAATAAAAAGGAAAATGAGCTTTTGGATAATGATATGATTCTAAACGATCAACTACGGAATTTACTTGCATCTGTAGAACAAGAAGAGCGAGGTGCAACTTTGGCAAGAGCGAAGAAATCTCAAGAAATGATGAATGATGTATCGCAAATTTTATTATTTGTAGGTGGATCCAGCGTACTCATCGTTTTGTTCTTTCTATTTCTTATTGTGCGTGATGTCTCAAGAAGTCAGCGTTATAGAATTGAGTTAGAAGAAGCAAAAACCTTTACCGAATCTTTAATGAAACGTCGGGAGCAGTTTATGGCAACCATAACTCATGATCTTCGATCTCCTCTAAATACCGTTTTGGGTTATACCGAATTAATGGGAAACACTCAACTAAACAATAAACAAGAACACTATTTAGGACATCTTAAAAAGAGCTCAGAATTTATTCTGCATCTGGTCAATGATCTTTTGGATCTTTCAAAACTAGACGCGGGAAAAATGCTGATTGAAAAGCTTCCATTTAATCCGAAGAATTTATTGGAGGAAACCTTTTATAATATTATTCCAGATAACGATCCGAAGAAATTAAAATTGGAGATCTATTCCGAAGAAAATACAGATTGCAATGTATTAAGCGATCCATTTAGGATCAAACAGATACTTTCTAACTTAATAAATAACTCCTATAAATTTACCGACTCTGGTAAATTAACTGCAACAGTAAGTCTGGAAAAAGTGATCGAGGATAGCTATATATTAACCTATAAAATAAAAGATACGGGTTTAGGGATTTCCAAGGATAAACAATCAGATATTTTTAAAGAATTCTCTCAAGAGCATCGGCAGATAGAAAAGAAATTTGGTGGAACCGGACTTGGACTGGCCATTTCTAAACGAATTACTAAGCTACTTAATGGTAAAATAAGCTTGGAAAGCGAGCCGGGAGTTGGATCTGAATTCACGATTAAAATTCCGGTGGTTAAGCTAAAAGACACTTTTGAAGTTGAAGAAAAACAACCAGTTAACAATCTTCATCTTAATGGGAAGAACATTCTTGTGGTAGATGATGAATCCTCTCAACTCGCGCTTTCTTCAGAATTAATTAAGTCTATTGGAATGAATTGCGATACCGCTAAAAACGGGAAAGAAGCTCTTAAAAAATTACGCAAAAACCCGTACCATTTAGTGCTTACAGATATACAAATGCCGGTGATGGATGGGTTTGATCTTATAAAAGCAGTTCATGCCGACATTGATCTGGAAAATATTCCTGTGATCGCTGCTTCAGGAAGAACTACGTTAACAGAAAAAGATTATTTAGAAGCAGGTTTTGTAGCAAGTTTATTAAAACCGTATAGGCCTCAGGAACTGCTCAGAAAAATTGGTGAACAGCTTCATTTAGAATTAGAAACCACCTCCAGCATTAATATACATAATAGCATTAAATCTAACGGGTATTCTTTGGAAGAAGTGCTGCTATTTGCGGGAGATGATAAAGAAGCGCTTAATACCATCTTAAAAGTGTTTGTGGACGCAAGTAGAACCAACTTAGAAGAGATCTCCTTAGCAAAACAAAAATTGGATCATAAAAGGATCTCCAATATTGCACATAGAATGTTGCCAATGTATAAACAGCTTCAAGCCGAAAACATCATTTTGCAGTTGCAACATCTAGAAAATGAAGAGGAAAAGTATTTTAGCGAGCAACATATTAATGCTCTTATAGCCGATATTGAAACCTTATTAGCAAAACTGGATCAAGAGATCACAGTTTAATATCATATTGTTTCAGTTTATTATAAAGGGTTTTTCTATCTATATCTAAGAGTCTTGCCGCTTTACTTTTATTTCCTTGCGCCTTATCCAAAGCATCTAAGATAAGTGATTCTTCGTTTTTACTTTTAAATAAACCGTAAGAATCGTCTGAGCTTTTTGCAACAGAGATCTCATGTGGCAACACTTTAATCGGAATAATATCTCCTTGGGTTAAAAGCACAGCGCGTTTTACCATGTTTTTTAGTTCTCTTAAATTTCCAGGCCAGCTATAATTTTTAAAAGCTTCGGCAGCTTCATCACTAAACCCAACAACTTGTTTTTCAAGATCTTCATTAGCCTGATCCAAAAAGAAATTTGCGAATAGCATAAGATCTTCTCTTCGCTCTCTTAATGAAGGAACTTCTATAGAAAATTCATTTAATCGGTGATATAGATCCTCTCTAAAATTACCTTCTTTTACTGCTTTAGAAAGATCTTCATTGGTTGCAGTAACCACTCTTATATCCACTTTTATCTCATGGTTGCTTCCAACAGGTTTTATCTTTCTTTCCTGAAGAGCGCGTAAAAGTTGCACTTGCAAGCCATAACTTAAATTACCTATTTCATCCAGAAATAAAGTTCCACCATTAGCGGCTTCAAAATGTCCGGTTTTATCTTGTATAGCACCTGTAAACGATCCTTTTACGTGTCCAAAAAATTCACTTGAAGCAATTTCTTTGGGTATTGCACCACAGTCTACTGCAATAAAGGGAGCGCCTTTTCTTTTGCTTTTATTATGAATGCTTTTTGCAACCTGTTCTTTCCCAGTTCCGCTCTCTCCCATTATAAGAACAGACATATTGGTAGGAGCCACCAGCTCTATATAATCGTTTAACTTTATAGCAGCATCACTCACACCTTTTACAAATTCTGCTGAAGATTCTGAAACTTGAGTTTTTTCTTTTCTTTTGGGTTTTTCTTCATGAAGAGAAGGAAGTTCTCCGTTAATGGCTTTTTGATTTAAAGCATTCTCTATGGTTTGAAGAATTGCCTCTGGCCTAAATGGTTTCGAAACATAATCGAAAGCCCCATTTTTCATGGCCTTTACCGCCATATTTATCTCGGCATAATTTGTCATTACTATAACCTGAGCCGATGGATAATTGGTTTTAACTTCGCGAAGTACTTCTAAGCCGTCTGTATCTGGCAATCTTACATCTGTTAAAATAACTTCAAAAGGAGCTAATTTCATTTTTTTGAAAGCTTCACCCGCAGAAAATGAAGTCTCTACATTGTAATTTCGTTTTTCAAAAAATGTCTTTAACATTGTCGCAAATGCCACATCATCTTCTACAATAAGAATTGATACCATATTTAAGCATTAGATTACATAATTTGCAAATTTACGAATTATGGTTCTTTACTAGCTTACATATACAAACAAAAAAGAGCCAACATAAATGCTGGCTCTTTTTATATAGAAGATTTGGCTGGTTAGTTATCTTCTTCTTTATTCTCGTCTTTGTCGATCCAATTACCTTCTGCATCTAGAAAAACATCTTTTTCAAGACCTTCTACATCCAGTTTTACTTTATAAGTAAGCGCTTCATCTTCATTTTTTACAAATGCTTCTGTCGAAACAGCTTCAGGAAATTTTGTAGAAATTGCTGTAGTTACCGCTTCTGGTAATGCCGTAACTTCTATTTTTTGGAATTCATCACCTGCAACTGCTACATATGCTTCCACTTCTACTTCAGATTGTACTTCTCCAACTACTTGTGCTTGTGTAGTTGCAAAGAACAAACCTACTGCTGCTAATGTTAATCCTAATTTTTTCATGGTTGTACTTTTTAAATTAATAAAAGTTTTGTTTTAGGTCTTTAGGAAAAATTATACCACACAACCAACGTTTGTATAAAGCTCTGGAAATCTGCAGTTCGGCAATTTTACGAATTATACCTAGATGGGAAAAGTGGGGAAAATGCTGGAATATTGTAGCGCAAATCCACATATATGTTCAAGAAAGAATTAAAGATCTGGCTTCTGTCTGTTAGATTTTTTTTCTGAAACTATCTTCTTGGCGCGAAGTCGTTTAAATTTTGAAGCTTTCGTGGGTTTGGTTTTTCTTCGAATCTTCGGTTTTTTTAAACCTGAAGTTATAAGTTGTTTAAATCGGATCAAGGCAATTTCTTTGTTCTTATGCTGACTCCGAGTTTCACTACATTCCAATATTAGATCTGAATTGTTAGTGAGCCTATTAGCTAATTTTTTACTTAAAATCTCTTTTTCAGAATCCGAAAGTCCCGACGATTCTAATAAGTTGAAAGTAAGAACGATCTTAGACGCCGTTTTATTAACATGTTGCCCACCTGGTCCAGAACTTCTAACAGCCTTCCAAGAAATTTCGGTCTCCAAAAGATTAAGATCGGGCATGATTATTTTGGCTGATGACTATGTTTTAAAAGATCGGCAACAGTTTTAACCGGATTAAATGTGGAAACTGGAACTTCTACAAAAACCGTGTTCCATTTTGCCATGGCGCCATTCCATAATCCTGGTAATTCTAAAGCTTTTAAATTTTTACCATCTTTAGTCTTGGAAGAAATAAAGCTCATTTCAGGATCTACATAAGTATGCAGATCGAATTTTTCCCCTTTATAATTCTTTAATCCGCAAACCAGATCTACCGGATTAAAATGTGTTGCATTTTGTGCGATCTCATTTTGATTGGGATCATCATTATCTATCTGTGCACTTTCTATAATTTGTAGGGAACGTTCTCCATTTTCAAATTCCACAAAAAATGGTCCTCCTCCCGGTTCTCCTTCATTTTTAACCATTCCGCAAATTCGTAAGGGCCTGTTTAAAAGACTTTTCATCTTTTCTATTTTCTCGCTTTCTGAAAGTGAACCAGTTGCATTTTCAATTTCTAAATTGAGTTTATCACTCATGAAATTGCTGATCTGCTTAAGGCTAATATTAGAAAAATCGGCTTTATCTAAAACTTCTAGATAATAGAAACATTCTTGCTGAAGCTTTAAAAGTTTTCCTCCCAACATCTTTTTGTAGTATGCAAGATCTTCTCTTTGATTTTTAACAACAAGATTATCTATGTTCTTTATAAACACCAGGTCTGCATCTAAATTATTAAGGTTTTCGATTAGCGCTCCGTGTCCGCCGGGTCTAAAAAATAATTCTCCTTCTAAGGTTCTAAAAGCTTCATTTGCACCTGAAGCCGCTATAGTATCCGTTTTTGGATCTTGAAAAGAATAGGCAATATGAAATTTGGTAGCTGTTTCCTGCTCTACTCTATGTTTAATATTATTGAATTCCTTCTGAAATTTCTCAAGATGTTCTTTAGAAACTGTAAAATGAAGATTGACTTTATTATTTTTCGAAGCATATAACGCAGCTTCATATAAATGCTCTTCAAAAGCCGTGGCAGTACTATTTCCGTATTTATGAAAAGGAACTAGACCTTTTGGATGGTTCCCGAGGTCCATTCCACCTTCTTTTAAAAAGGTTTCAACTAGATAGTATTTCTGAGCATCTTTAGATGATTTTTCAAAATCTGGATAGTTCTTTTCTGCAAGCTTTAAAGTTTCAGAATAAAAAGGAAGCTTATTTAAGTTTGCTAAAAAATGCTCTAAATTATTGTTTTTCTTCTTATCTAAATATTCAGCTAAAGAATCGTTTTTGGGATCAAATCTTTGAATAAAAACATACAATTCCTTAAACATTCTTGTCGCTGCTCCAGAAGCTGGAATAAAATTTACGATCTTAAAATTATGCTTTAGATCTTCGTAAATAGCGATGTTCTTTTTAGCTTCAGCTTTATCCAATTGCAAAATCCCATTACCAACAGTTGCTGCTGCAGTTATTGTAACAGTTTTATTCCCTCTTTTAAAAGTGGCTAATTGATCTTCTACTTGTTTTAAAGTAATACCCTTTTTTTGGATCTGGGCTATATCTTCCTGACTTAACTTCAATGTTTTGAATTTAAAAGTTCATTAACTGCTGAAACCGCGGTTTCAAAACGTTCATTCTCATTCCCTTTTAATTCTATAAAAGGTTTATTGTAAAGTTGTAGAGCACTTTTGAATTTGATGAACATACCTTCGCGATCATGAGGTTTATCTCGTAGATCATCTGCTTCCCAAGGAACATCAATATTAGTTAAAAAGTACAGGTCGTACCAATTGTTTAACGCAGGTTTAAGAAGATCGGGTTCGCAAAAATCTTCATAATAAGCCTGAGAATAAACCACTAATTCTAAAAGATTGGTGTCGCAAAATAATATTTTATTGGCCTGAGCAAGCTTTTCATTCTCCAAATTCATCTGGCCAACTGCAATAGGTAAAATATCATTAGGTTGGCAAACCTCCTTTTTTGAATTCCATTTTTCTTGTAAATATTCCCGCATATACTCCTCTACCCAAACAGTTTTAAAATGGGCAGCAAGTTGTTTTGCCATAGTAGTTTTCCCAGTAGATTCTGGGCCAAACAATACTACTCTAAAACAGGTTGAAGGTCTTTGTGTAAGCTTTTCTTCCATGCGAAATAACCAAAAATGGCTATAATTGTAAATAACAAATATTGAAAACTGGTTAAAGTTAAACCTTTATAAAAATACAAAGGAACCGAGATTATATCTCCAATAATCCAGTAGATCCAATTCTCTATTTTCTTTTTAGCCATTAGCCACATTCCAACAAAAAACACGGCAGTAGTTACCGTATCTACATAAGCGGTCCAATTGTTCCATTTATCGAAATAAGTGTACACGGCAAATACAAATAGTAAGGTTGCCAGAAATATAATTACAGATAAACCTTGCTCTTTTCTAGTCATTTTGGTTACGGGCGTAAAATGCACCGCATCCACTTTTCTGGTCCATATATACCAACCATAAATACTCATAGAAAAGTAATAGGCATTTATCATCATATCTCCCAGTAAACCCCATTGCCAAAGCAAATACACAAAGATTAGCGTACTTATAATGCCGGTTGGATATACTAAAATATTTTCCTGTTTAGAATACCAAACAGAAAGAAATCCGAAGATCACCGCGATAACTTCTAGATAAATGAATAAAGTGGGATAGCTATAATATTGCTCAAAGAAAAAATCAAAAATCGGCTGCATACTCGCTTCGGTCAGATTTTACGATTTTTATATATAAAAGTCCGCGTTCTACCGACTCTAATGCTACTTTCATCTCTTTATTCAAAACCTCCATCACAGCATCATATTCCCCATATACCTGTGTGCTTAAAGGATTTTCCAAAACTGTTAATCCGGAAGCTCTTAATTTTTTGATGAAATTTATAATTGCAGGTTCGTATTCGTCTTGTAAAGGAGTAAGTGTAAGTTCTACTGAAATTTTCATGGTAAAGGTTTGAAGCTAAATTATTGAATATCAAAGTTAGCGATTAAAGTTAGGATTAACTCAATTTGAGAAGCTTCCTGTTTCAAAGGCAGTTCCAATTACAGCTATATCTGCACCCGCTTCAAAAATTGCAGTAAGTTGATGTATAGATCTAATACCACCGCCAACAATTAAAGGAATAGAGATCTGGTTGCTAACCTCTTTAATAATTTGAAGCGATACATGATTAAAAGCACCACTTCCCGCTTCAAGATAAATCAATTTTTTACCAGAATATTGTCCAGCCAGTGCTGTATTTACAATTAGCTCAATGTGGTTTTGAGGAATTGGCAGTGTATTGCTAATTCTTTGCACCGCGCTTTCTCTCCCGCCATCTATCAAAATATATCCTGTTGGAATAACTTCAAGATTGGAATTTTTTAATTTGTTTACAGATTTTACTTGCTGCTCTATTAAATATTCAGGATTTCTGCCAGACAATAAACTTAAGAATAAGAGCGCATCTGCTTTTTCGGTTATCTGGGAATGATCCCCGGGAAATAAGATTATAGGTAACTCCGAAAATTGCCTGATGGCTTCTACTGTTTTATCTGTTTTATTAGCTTCAACAGTACTTCCTCCCACAAAGATATGAGTAGCGCTTTCTGGAATTGAACTTAAAAACTCTTCGGAATGTTTCTCATTAAATTTATCTGGATCTACAAGAACACAAAGTTGCTTTTCCTTCAGATCCTTCAGAAGAGCAATATTCTCATAAATAGTTGTGGTAAGCATAGATTACTTCTTTTTCACTATTGCTGAAGGCTTCGCGTAAACACAAGTAAATCCTTCAAACTCCAGAAAATTAAGATGGAAAGTAGAATTCTTTCCTTTAAAAAACACCTTTCCAGAAGTTTCGGCATCATCAAAATCGAATTCAGAAATATTGATGTGTTGCAGAAATCCTAATCCTGGCTCTGCATATAACTTATAAATGGATTCTTTTGCTCCCCATACTATGGTTAGCTTTCTAATTAAAGCCTCCTCATTGGCAAGCGTATGATATTCCTTTAAAGGAGTAAATTTCTCTGCAATCTTGATTATTTTATCGCGTTGCTTTTCGATATCTATTCCTACATGATGATCACTGACTATAATTGCTGTAAAATTGAAGGAGTGCGTTATAGAAATGTATTTTCCATCTTTTAAATGAGGTTTACCAAGATCATCATAAATAAGATCATGATCTGTATATCCCATTTCGGCAAGTAAATGCCTGATACTCATAAATCCTCGCTTATGAATTTCAGACTTCATTCCTTCAACTCTTTTCTGGCAATTAGAGGTTAAATCTATTCCACGACTTAGCCATTCCAGATCTTCTTCGATCTTCCAAATGAGCACTTTAGTGCCTTCATCAACTGTTATTGTTTTGTAAATGGGCATGAAATTCTCTTAGATATTACGTACTTTTGCCACTGAAAAAATTGCTAAAAATCAAATATAATAATATGTCTACTAAAACAGTGCCTTATACGGCCTATAAAGTTAAAGATATTTCCCTTGCAGAATGGGGAAGAAAAGAAATAGAATTGGCAGAAGCTGAAATGCCAGGACTAATGTCACTTCGTGAAGAATTTGGAGCAGAGCAACCTTTAAAAGGAGCTAGAATTGCAGGATGTTTACACATGACCATTCAAACTGCTGTTTTAATTGAAACACTTACCGCTTTAGGTGCAGAAGTTACTTGGAGTTCTTGTAACATATTTTCTACTCAAGATCAAGCTGCTGCTGCTATTGCCGCTACTGGAGTTCCTGTATACGCTTGGAAAGGAATGAATGAGGAAGAATTTAACTGGTGTATCGAGCAAACCTTGTTCTTTGGGGAAGATAGAAAGCCGTTGAATATGATCCTTGATGATGGTGGAGATCTTACTAATATGGTTTTAGATAAGTATCCAGAATTAGCAGGAGCAATAAAAGGTATTTCTGAAGAAACTACTACTGGAGTGCATAGGTTGTACGAGCGTGTAGAGAATGGAACTTTACCAATGCCAGCTATAAACATAAACGATTCTGTTACAAAATCTAAATTCGATAATAAATACGGATGTAGAGAAAGTGCAGTAGATGCAATTCGTCGTGCTACAGATATTATGTTAGCAGGAAAAAGAGTTGTGGTATGTGGATATGGAGATGTTGGAAAAGGAACTGCCGCTTCTTTTAAAGGTGCAGGATCTATTGTAACAGTAACAGAAATAGACCCAATTTGTGCTTTACAAGCTGCAATGGATGGTTTTGAAGTTAAGAAACTTGAAACTGTTCTTCCGGTTGCAGATATCGTAATTACTACTACAGGAAATAAAGATATTGTAAGAGGTGAGCATTTTGAAGCAATGAAGGATAAGACTATTGTTGCCAATATTGGACACTTTGATAACGAGATAGCTGTTGCTTGGTTAAATGAGAATCACGGGAAATCTAAAGATACCATTAAGCCACAAGTAGATAAATACACAATAGATGGTAAGGACATCATTCTTCTTGCTGAAGGAAGATTGGTAAATCTAGGTTGTGCTACAGGTCACCCAAGTTTTGTAATGAGTAACTCATTTACAAACCAAACCCTAGCACAAATAGAGCTTTGGAAAAATTCTGCTAATTACGAAAATGAAGTGTATATGCTTCCTAAGCATTTAGATGAAAAAGTTGCTAAACTTCACTTAGAAAAAATTGGAGTAGAGTTAACCGAACTTTCTAAAGAACAAGCTAAATATATTGGCGTAACTGTGGAAGGACCGTATAAGCCTGAATATTACAGATACTAATTCATATTTTTGAATTCAATAAAAAAGCCTTCAGTTAAAATTGAAGGCTTTTTTTTATATACAGAATTTTATAGTTATTCAATATCTGTTTTATCTAAGATAGTTTGAGCGCGCATAAAGTCTTCTTTTAAAACCTGTATTCTCATTCCATTAATTCCAAGTCCGCCAATCCCTGCGGCCGAATTCATAAACTCATCCAACAATCTATATTGGATGTCTTCCATTTCAAATAAATTTCGAATAATTCCAATTTTAAAGGAATCTGGAGTATTAATTATAGTAACAAAACTCATTTTTTTAGTTTTCTATGTACTTAAAAATACAAAAAAAGCCCCTTCTGTTTCCAGAAAGGGCTTTTTTATATGTATTAAAGATCAATTATGCTTCGAACGGTTCGATA
>CAZWSP010000029.1:0-26118 GCA_964636585.1 uncultured Antarcticibacterium sp. | reverse complement strand
AAAAGCTTATTCTTATCGGTAACATTTTCAACTTCATTTAAAATGTATTGAACTGAAGCAAAACTCACAGAAGTAGCGCCGCTAGACAGCTGCGTTTCGTTCTTAATTCGCTTACTGGCTTGTATAACCGAGTTTATAAGTCGCTCTAGAAAAGGATTGGCAACACCAATTTTCTTTGAAGCCACAAAAGCAATTTTTAACTGACTAATAATTTCGAAATCTCCTAATATTTGGCTGTCTAAACCGGTTCCCACTTTAAACATGTGAGAAATAGCTTCTCTATTCTTATATACAAAAGCCACTTTTTCGAACTCTTCAACCGTTCCGTGAGTGTGTTCGCAAAGCAATTTAATTAGTTGATAAGGGTGTTGTGCAAAACCATATAACTCGGTACGGTTGCAAGTAGAGGTCACAATAAGACCATCTATACCTTCGGTTTTGGCTTGTTGTAGGAGGTTTAATTTTCCTTCTTCCGTTAGGCTGAAATGTCCTCTAATATCGGCATCGGCTTTTTTATAGCTTAATCCAATAGTATAAAAATGTTTCCCTCGGGAGATATGATAATTTTCCATGAACCTATTTAGGTATTCTGCGACAAAGGTAAATGATAGGTTATTTAAAAAGTAACGCTTAAAGTACTAAATATGTCGCTTGATGGGATTTATGGAAGGATGCCTCTTGAATTAAGGTAAATACGCTAAATTTGTAGTGATTTCTAATGTTAGAGAATATCTAGTTTAGATTGATTCTAAATAAAAAACAAAATTTCTTATGATTTCTGAAGAAAAAAACATCGCTGAAGGGTTTGTAGATGAAACCAAAATTGAAGACGGTTTCTACATTTTAAAGTTTCAAAATGAAGAAAATGAGCCTCAAAAAATCTCAAGGGAAATAGACAGTACCTATATTCAATTTCATTTTTGTTTGAAGGGAGATGGTAAATTTATGTTTAACAACAGCAGTTATGAAGTTCCTTTAAAAGAAGAGTATTCACTGTTATTGTACAATCCGCAGCGGGACCTGCCTTTAAATTTAGATCTCAATCCTAAATCTTGGCTTGTCTCATTGGTGATATCTATTAAGAAATTTCACTCCATGTTTTCGCAAGAAGCGAGTTATATTCCTTTTTTAAGTTCAGAGAACAGTGACAAGAAATATTATAAAGATGGGGATATAACTCCATCTATGGCAATTGTTCTAAACCAGTTAATGAACTTTAATTTAATGCCTTCTATCAAGGCGCTCTATTTTAAAGCGAAGGCTTATGAACTCCTAAGTTTATATTTTAATAGAACTGGAGATAACAGTGTAGACCAATGCCCATTTTTGGTTGACGAGGAAAATGTGATGAAGATTAGAAGAGCTAAAGATATAGTTATTGCTCATATGGCAGAGCCACCTTCGCTTCAGGAGCTTTCCACAGAAATTGGTTTAAGTCTAAAAAAATTGAAAGAAGGTTTCAAACAGATCTATGGAGATTCTGTTTATAGTTTCCTATTCGATTATAAGATGGAATATGCTCGTAAATTATTAGATTCAGGAGAATATAACGTTAATGAAGTAGGCTTGAAAGTAGGATACAGCACCGCAAGTCATTTTATAGCAGCTTTTAAAAAGAAATTTGGAACCACGCCTAAGAAATATGTGATGTCTTTAGTGCTCCCAAACAATTCTTAAAGTATTGATTTTTCTAATGATCACATTTATCAAAACATCCACACTATTGTTTGGAAACTATTTTATAATCGTAATTTTATTTTCTGAAAAATTGCTGAAAACGAAGAAACATGAGTAAAGGCGTACTTCTAGTAAATCTGGGTTCTCCAGATAGCACCGACCCAAAAGACGTAAAGAAATATTTAGGAGAATTTTTAATGGACGAACGAGTGATAGACGTTCCTTTATGGGCAAGAACTTTGCTTGTAAAAGGAATTGTTCTTAATACTCGGCCAAAACAATCTGCGGCAGCTTATCAAAAAATTTGGTGGGATGAAGGTTCTCCGTTAATTGTTCTTTCCCAGCGTTTACGAGACAGGATGGATGAGCATACTTCTGTGCCAATTGTTTTAGCAATGCGTTATGGAACTCCTAACATGAAATCTGGATTGCAAGAATTACATGATCAAGGAGTAGATGAAGTGTTGATATTTCCATTATATCCGCAATTTGCAATGGCAACTACCGAAACTATTTTGGTGCTTGCTGAAGAATTAAGAAAAGAATTCTTTCCAAAAATGCAATTCACTTCGATTCCTGCTTTTTACAATCACCCAGATTATATAAGAGTACTTGCAACTAGCATTGCAGAAAAATTAAAAGGAGTATCTCAAGAGCATATTTTATTCTCTTATCACGGAGTTCCGGAAAGACATATTCGCAAAAGCGATATCACAAAATCTCACTGCCAGATAGATGGATCTTGTTGTAAAACGGCATCTCCTGCACATCAATATTGTTACAGACATCAATGTTTTGAAACTACAAGATTGGTAGCAGAATACCTTCAGCTAAAAGAAAACAGTTACAGCGTTTCTTTCCAATCTAGATTAGGATTTGATCCATGGTTGCAACCTTATACAGATAGAACTATCGAGAGATTTGGGAAACAAGGCATGAAAAATTTAGCAATTGTTACTCCAGCTTTCGTAAGTGATTGTTTAGAAACTTTGGAAGAAATTGCCATGGAAGGGGAAGAGATTTTTCATGAAGTTGGGGGCGAAAAATTCACGGTAGTTCCTTGTTTAAATACTCGAGAAGATTGGGTTAAGGTTCTTTCCAGATGGGTAGACGAATGGGCATTTTCCAATCCGGTTGAGGCGTAATGGCTCACTTAAATTCAGCGGCATTAGGTAAGGATCCAATTTGGAGACTTTTAATAAAACAGGCGTTGCCAGCATCTATTGGGATCTTGGTATTGTCCTTAAATATTTTGGTAGATACCATCTTTGTTGGTAATTGGATCGGGTCTATTGCTATTGCTGCGATAAATGTTGTTTTACCGGTTTCGTTTTTTATAGCCGCTCTTGGAATGGCCATTGGAATTGGAGGGTCTTCTATTATTTCTCGTGCTTTAGGAGCAGGAGAAAACGATAAGGCATTAAAAACTTTCGGAAATCAGATTAGCCTTACTTTAATTTTAAGTGTAGCCCTCGTTCTTGTGGGTCTTACCTTTATAGATACCATAATTCCTGCGTTTGGGGGAAAAGGAGATATTTTTGACCCAGCAAAGATCTATTATACAGTAGTGCTTTACGGAGTGCCATTTTTGGCGCTTTGCATGATGGGGAATAATGTAATTCGTGCGGAAGGCAAACCAAAATTTGCCATGATCGCCATGATCATTCCTTCAGTTGCCAACCTTATTTTGGATTATGTCCTTATAAATATGTTAGATATGGGTATGTTAGGTGCTGCTATTGCAACTAGTGTTTCCTATTTCTTCTGTTTTTCTTACGTGGTTTGGTTCTTCCTTTCAAAAAATTCAGAATTAAAGATTAGCTGGGCACATTTCGGATTTAATTTTCCCGTACTATCAGAAATATCATCTTTAGGCTTTGTAACCTTGGCAAGACAAGCCGTGGTGAGTATTACCTATCTTTTAATGAATAACATTCTTTTTGAGATTGGAGGAGAAGATTCTGTTACGGTGTATGCTATTATTGGACGAATGCTCATGTTTGCGCTATTTCCTGTGCTGGGAGTTACCCAAGGTTTTTTGCCGATTGCAGGTTATAATTATGGAGCGGGACATTGGGATAGAGTAAGAAAAAGCATTAATACAGCCATTTTATATGCTTCAGGTTTAGGCTTGCTTGTTTTTGCAGGCATCATGGTTTTCTCTGAAGATATTGTGCGAGTCTTTACAGATAATCCAACTGTGGCTCGAGACACCCCAAATGCAATGCGTTGGGTATTTGCCGCAACTCCAATAATCGCATTACAACTTATAGGATCTGCCTATTTCCAAGCAATAGGAAAAGCAGTTCCCGCACTTTTGCTTACCCTTTCTAGACAAGGATTTTTCTTTATTCCTTTGGTTTTGATCTTGCCTAATTATTTTGGAGAGATAGGCGTTTGGGTTTCATTTCCTTTAGCAGATGTACTTTCAACTCTAGTAACCGCGTATTTTCTGAATAGAGAAATTAGGTTGCGCTTAAAGCCTGCACTTTCTGAAAAGGTTACCTAGAAATTGGTATATTTAATTTCTCATAGATCAGCTAGCTGATGTAATCCTTTTTTTTTCATGAAATCAACACTACTTAAACTTTTAATGCTGTTTTTTTTCTTCGGAATTTATACTGAAACTCAAGCGCAGCGAAACAAGAAATCTGCTGCTTCTGAAGTAGATTCAGATACCTACGCTGCACTTAAATACAGATTGATTGGTCCCTTTCGAGGCGGAAGATCTGCTGCAGTAACCGGTGTTCCCGGAGAACCTAATCTTTTCTATTTTGGGTCTACCGGCGGCGGAATTTGGCGTACTACAGATGGAGCACGAACTTGGGAGAATATTTCAGATGGATTTTTTGGAGGAAGTATAGGCGCTATAAGTGTAGCAAACAGTGACCATAATATTCTTTTTGCAGGTGGAGGAGAAAAGACTTTGAGAGGAAATGTTTCTTCAGGTTCAGGAATTTGGAAATCTGTAGATGCAGGTAAGACTTGGGAGTCTAAAGGATTAGAGAAAAGCAGGCATATTCCTAGAATTTCTATTCATCCAACAGATCCTGAGATCGTATATGCAGCAGTTTTGGGAAATATCTATAAACCAACACAAGAACGAGGAGTTTACAAAAGTACCGATGGTGGAACTACCTGGAAAAGAACACTTTTTGTAAACGATCAAGCTGGAGCTGTAGATCTTATTATGGATCCTAATAACCCAAGAATTTTATATGCTTCAACATGGAGAGTGCAACGTACTCCTTATAGTCTAAGCAGTGGTGGGGAAGGATCTGCCCTATGGAAAAGTACAGATAGCGGTGAGACGTGGAAAGAAATTTCAAAAAATAAAAGCTTTCCGCAGGATACTTTAGGAATTATGGGAATCACCGTTTCTCCGGTAAATTCTAATAGAGTTTGGGCAATTGTTGAGAACAAGGATAAAGGTGGAGTTTACAGAAGTGACGATGCCGGTGCTACCTGGAAAAATATAAACAGCGATCGTAGTTTAAGACAGCGCGCTTGGTATTACACAAGAATTTATGCCGACCCAAAAGATGAAGATGTAGTATATGTTGTAAATGTTTCCTACCATAAATCTAAAGATGGTGGAGAAAACTTTACTTCTTCAAATGCACCACATGGAGATCATCATGATATGTGGATAGCGCCAGAAAACCCAGAAAGGATTATTATGGGAGACGATGGTGGCGCACAAGTAACTTACGATGGTGGAGAAACCTGGAGCACCTATCACAATCAGCCAACCGGGCAATTTTATAGACTTACCACAGATAATCACTTTCCGTATAGAATTTATGCAGCGCAACAGGATAATTCCACGATTAGAATAGATCACAGAAGTACAGATTATACAATTTCTGAAGAAAACTGGGAAGAAACTGCAGGAGGAGAATCTGCACATATTGCAGTAGATCCAGAAAATGATGATATTGTATATGGAGGAAGTTACGGCGGATTTCTAACTAGAGTAAACCACGCAAAGAATACCCAGCGAGCAATAAATGTTTGGCCAGATAACCCAATGGGTCATGGAGCTGAAGACATGAAATATAGATTCCAATGGAATTTCCCTATTATGTTCTCTAAACACGATCCTAATAAATTATACACCTTCTCTAATCATGTCCATGTTACCACGAACGAAGGGCAATCTTGGGAAACCATAAGTGAAGATCTTACACGAAATGAAGCTTCTAAACTTGGATCTAGTGGAGGTCCAATTACACAAGATAACACCGGTGTAGAATATTATGGGACCATTTTTGCTGCGGAAGAATCTTCGATTCAAGAAGGGTTGATCTGGGTTGGAAGTGACGATGGATTGGTTCATGTTACAAAAGATGGCGGGAAGAACTGGGAAAATGTAACTCCGAAAGGAATTCCAGAATGGACTCAAATTAATTCATTAGAGACAAGTAATTTTGATGCGGGAACGGCATATATTGCTGCAACCAGTTATAAATCTGGCGATTTTGCTCCTTACCTTTATAAAACTACAGATTTCGGAAAATCGTGGACAAAGATCACCAATGGTATTAATAATGAACATTTTACCAGAGTAGTTCGCGAAGACCAGACCAATAAGAATATTTTATATGCAGGAACCGAAGAAGGAATGTATATATCTTTTGATCAAGGTGCAAATTGGAAAGCATTTCAGCTAAATTTACCAATCGTTCCAATAACAGATCTTGCATTAAAGGACAATAATTTAATTGTTGCAACGCAAGGTAGAAGTATTTGGATGCTGGACGATCTAAGCGTTTTGCATCAGAATAACGCTGCAGCAAATACCAAAGATCAATTTCTATATCAGCCAAAACCAACTTATAGAATTGGAGGAGGAAGTAGAAGCAATTCCAAGACTGATGGAACCAATCATCCAAATGGAGTGGTGACGTATTTCAACATTAAAGATCTTGATGAAAAGAAAGATACTATAACTCTTACTTATTACAATCAGGCTAAAGACACCTTAAAATCTTTCGGAAATCAAACAAAAGAGGATAAGCTAAAAGTGGAAAAAGGAGCTAATATGTTTGTTTGGGACATGTACCAAAAAGGAGCTGAGAAGCTTGATGGAATGATCCTTTGGTGGGCAGATCTTGAGGGTCCAAGAGTGCTGCCGGGAGAATATGCGGTTGAACTTAATGTGAACGGAAACAAGCAACGTAAGAATTTCACGGTTCTTCCAAATCCAAATGCTGAAACTGATGCTGCTGGATTAAAAGCCCAATATGAATTTATTACAGATGTGAATGCAACTGTAGATGAAGCTCATAAATCTATTAAAAAGATCAGAAAGATTAATGATCAATTAAAGTCATTCCAAACTCAGTATCAAGACAAAACTGAAGTAAAAGACTTGGTTGAGAAGGCCAAAGAAATGGAAAAACGTTTTGGAGAGATCGAGAAAGCACTGTATCAAACTCAGAATAAAAGCGGACAAGACCCTTTAAACTTTCCAATAAAGTTGACCAACAAATTGGCACATTTAAACTCCTTGGTTGGTATGGATGATTTCCCGCCAACAGATCAGGATATCGCAGTGAAAAACGAATTAACTTCAGAAATAAAAAAGGAGCTAAGTGCTTTCAACTCTTTAATAGATAAAGAAATTGAAGATTTCAACAGACAATTCAATGCGAAAAATCTTAATTATTTATTTTTGGACGCTCAATAAGATTCATGGAATATTACAATTACATTAAATCTCTACATTTAATCTTTATAATCACCTGGTTCGCGGGATTGTTTTACATTCCTCGGCTTTTTGTTTACCATATAGAAGCTTCAGAAAAACCGGAACCAGACCGAAGGATTTTAACAACACAGCTAAAATTAATGACCAAAAGGCTTTGGTATATCATCACTTGGCCTTCAGCAATATTAGCAAGCATCTTTGCTTTTTGGATGCTGTATCTAATGCCGGCTTGGGTAAATCAGGATTGGATGCAGGTTAAATTGGGGTTTGTGGTATTGCTATATGCCTATCATTTTAAGTCTCACTTGATCTTTAAAGAAATGCAGAACGATGTTATAAAATGGACATCCAACCAGATGCGACTTTGGAATGAAGGTTCTACTTTGATCTTGTTTTCTGTGATCTTTTTAGTAATAGTTCGAAATGCGATTAACTGGATCTATGGCGTATTGGGGATTTTTCTTCTAGGAGTAATGTTAATGCTTGGTATAAAAATTTACAAGCGCATTCGCTCTAAGAATCCGGATGCCTAACATGGTGTGATAATTGCTTATTTCAGAATAACTACGCAAAATACTTTATGAAGCTTTTAAAATTATCCTTACGAAACCGAATTTTCATCTCTATGATGCTATTGGTTTTGGGAGCTTCCATACTTATTGCGGGAATCACCGTTTTTCAATACAAGCAAGAATCTGAGAATTACCACCGGGAACGTTTGGAGCGAAAAGAACAGGCGATTCGGGAAAATATAAGATTTGTTCTGGAGAAAACCACTCACGTGGTAAATACCGAAAATGTTCCTGTAATTTTAAAAGAGGATAAAAAGATCTATGAGATCTCCGAGGTGCACGATATGCAGCTTAATGTGTATGATTTGCAGGGGAAACTCATGATCAAGTCTAATGAATCTTTCTTTAGAGATACTACCAATGTGCAGATCCCTAAATACATTTTGGATAAACTGGACAGTTCTACCCAAAAGAGATTTTTAAAGAAATCTGAGGTCAACGGTCAGAAATTTCAATCTTCTTATACGATAATTAACGATCCACAATTTAAACCTTTAGCGATCTTGTATTTGCCTTATTTACAGGATGACGAAACGCTTCAGAAGGATCTGAATGAATTTTTAATGAAGCTGGGAGAAGTTTATCTTTTCATGTTTTTGCTGGCAATCGTGATGTCTTATTTTCTTTCCAATTACATTACAAAATCGCTAAAAATAGTCTCACAAAAGATCGTGGAGACCAGGTTGGATAAACGATTAGAAAAGATTCAAATAGATAATGCTTCAGAAGAGATCTATGCGCTGGTTTCGGCATACAATAGTATGATAGACGAGTTGGAGGAAAGCGCGGTGAAACTGGCTACGGGAGAGCGGGAGCAGGCTTGGCGAGAAATGGCAAAGCAAGTGGCGCATGAAATTAAGAATCCGCTAACGCCAATGAGGCTTACGGTGCAAAGTTTTCAGCGGAAATTTGATCCTGAAGATCCAAATGTGAGGCATAAAGTAGAGGAATACAGCAATACCTTGATCCATCAGATAGATACCATGAGTGCGATAGCTTCAGCATTTTCGAATTTTGCGAAAATGCCTGCTCAGCAAAATGAAATTTTAAATGTGCCGAAGATCGTAAAACTGGCCTTGGATATCTTCAATGAAAATTACATCGTTTTTCATTCTGAAAAGGAAGAAATTCTAGCAAAATTCGATAGAACGCAACTTATAAGAGTGGTTACCAATTTGGTGAAAAATGCTACGCAAGCTTTGATCTACGAGGAAAACCCGAAGATATTGGTAGAGGTTCTTGAGGATGAAGAAATGGTGATCATCAAAGTCTCCGATAACGGAGTTGGGGTTGCTCAGGAAGATAAGGAAAAGGTTTTTGAGCCTAAATTCACCACCAAGTCCAGTGGAATGGGATTAGGGCTGGCGATGGTTAAAAATATAGTGGAAACCTATCAAGGTGATATCTCTTTTATTTCTGAAAAAGATAAAGGCACTATCTTTACGGTAAAGTTTCCGAAGCAAAAGTTTTAAGAAGACAGATTCTTTAGAAATTGTAATAACTTGCTGAAACTAGTTTTAAATCAAGGAAATATAATAGCATCACTTTTTCCGATATTTCGGGAATTTCAGATTCTATATTATATAAAGATTCAGCATTATTAAAATAATAACCAAAAAAACACAAAAATGGATTTTGAAAATATCTTAGTTGAAAATAATGAAGGAATTCTTCAGATCACTATAAACAGACCCAATAAATTGAATGCTTTAAACAAAGCAACTATCGAGGAATTGCATGATGCTTTTGAAGATGCAGAAGAAGATGAGGATGTAAAAGTGATCATTTTAACCGGAAGCGGGGAAAAGGCATTTGTAGCTGGGGCAGATATAAGTGAGTTTTCAGACTTTTCTCCTGAAGAAGGAAAAATGTTAGCGGCTCAAGGCCAAGAACAATTATTTGATTTTGTGGCTAATTTGTCTAAGCCAGTGATTGCGGCAGTTAATGGTTTTGCATTAGGTGGCGGATTGGAATTGGCAATGTCGGCTCATTTTAGAATTGCAAGTGATAATGCTAAAATGGGACTTCCAGAAGTTTCTTTAGGAGTTATTCCAGGTTATGGAGGAACTCAAAGATTACCACAATTAGTAGGTAAAGGGCGAGCTATGGAAATGATCATGACTGCCGGAATGATAGATGCCAATCAGGCTTTGCAATATAATCTTGTAAATCATGTGGTGGCGCAAGAAGAATTGATAGAATTTGCTGAAAAGTTAGCAGGAAAGATCATGCGTAATTCTTTGGTAGCGATCAGTTCAGCAATTAAAGCGGTGAATGCTAATTTTGAAACCGGCGTAAACGGTTTTGAAGTAGAAGTGGAAGAATTTGGAAATTGCTTTGGTACAGCCGATTTTAAAGAAGGTACAAGCGCATTTTTAAATAAAAGAAAAGCAGATTTTCCTGGAGAATAGTAAATTTTAGGTTTTTCAAAAATAATTGAAGCCAATATAAAAATATGGAATAATTCCTTTAAATAGGAAATATTCCATATTTTTGTTTATGGAGAAAGAAGATATCTTTATTAAAGGCAGAGGAGCACAAATAAACGTTCCTAATAAATTTAGCGCGCTAAGTCATGAATTTCGAGACGACTTTTTGAATTATTGCGATATGGAAGGTGATGAGGTAAGCAATTCTAAAACCACATTAATAGATACCTTTCCAAAGACCATCATTAATAAGGTAGTAAGCCCTGATGTGGGAATGGGATTTTCTTTAAATCCTTATCAGGGTTGTGAACATGGTTGTATTTATTGCTATGCTCGAAATTCTCATGAATATTGGGGTTATAGCGCAGGAATCGATTTTGAACAAAAGATTCTTGTAAAACGAAATTCTGTAGCCCTTTTGGAAAAGAAGTTGCAAAGTTCCAGGTGGAAAGCTGTTCCTATCGTGCTTTCTGGAAATACAGATTGTTATCAGCCGGTAGAAAAGAAGCTGGAGATCACAAGACAATTGTTACAGACCTTTTTGAAGTATAAGCATCCTGTTGGCATCATTACAAAAAATTCGCTGGTACTTCGGGACCTGGATATATTAAAGGAATTGGCTCAACATAATTTAGTGCAAGTTCATCTTTCTATCACATCGCTAAATGAAGATACCAGAAGGCTATTAGAACCACGTACTGCAACCATTAAAAAGCGATTGGAAACTTTAGAAACATTAAGCGAAGCTGGAGTTCCGGTTAGCGTGATGATGGCACCGATAATCCCGGGAATTAATAGTCATGAAATACTTCCATTGGTAAAAGCTATATCCGAAAAAGGTGCATTAGGCGTTGGTTATACTATGGTAAGGTTAAACGGAGCGATAGGAGGAATATTTTCAGACTGGATAAAGAAAGCAATGCCAGATAGGGCAGAAAAAGTGCTTCATCAGATAGCCGAATGCCATGGAGGTAATTTGAACGATAGCGAATTTGGGAGAAGAATGAAAGGTTCTGGAAATATAGCAGAACAGGTTTCTCAACAATTTAAAATTGCTAGAAAGAAGTATCTATCTGGAAGATCTGCTCCAAAATTAAACTGTGAGCTGCATCAGCAATATAAAAATGGCCAAATGCAGCTTTTCTAACTTTAAGAGATTAAAATCTGTATCCAACCTTGACATTTCCCCAAACACCGAAATTTGCTGCTACTGCGGGTCCTAGGTCTACTCCCAAATTAAACCCTTTTTCACCAAAGTAACTTACTCCTATAGGAAGGTAACCTATTAAAAGTCCGTCCTCCTCACTCGTACCCCATATATCCAATGCTTTAGTAGAAATAACAATTGCAGTAAGTCCTACATGAAATAACATTTTAGACTCTTTTATTCCAGCAGGATAGTATTTAAAACCCGCTCCTATACTTGGAATACCAACCCCTACTTCTATACTCATATTTTCTGAAACAATCCGATCGTAAGTTATTCCTACAATTGGGGTAGTTCCTATAATATTAAAAGAGATGGCATTTCTGCGCATTCCTTCGATTCCAGTTTTGGTTTCTTGAGCACTATTAGAAAAAGAAATAAATAAAATTGAAAAAAATACAAGAATGTTGTTTTTGGTCATATTAATTTGGAATTCCTATATGGGAATTCACAAGCAAGGTATAGTATTAATATTAAAATTTTAACAATTATAATATTAAATGTTAAAAATTTTAAGATTACTGTTCTTTGACCAGATATATGAAAACAGGAAAATGATCTGAAAATCCACCGGTGTAGTCGCTGTAATCATAACTTCGGAAAGGATATCCTCTATATTGTCCAGATAAAGTAATGAGATAAGGCATATTGAAAATACCCGCTTGGTAGAACTGAAGCCCTTCTCTACTGCCAAGAAGAGATTCTGATACGAGTATCTGATCGAATAAATTCCAGCCATCTCTATAAGCTAAAGAGCCCTTTCCATTTTTCGCTAGCAGTTCCATAGGGTTATATAATTCTTGAACCCCAATTGTAGCTCTATCGCTATTGGTTCTAAGCACTTTTTTAAAGCTTCTGTTAGTTGGGCCGTCATTAAAATCGCCCATACTAATGATCTTAGAATATGGGTTTTTAAGGTAGATAGAATCTATGATTTGATTATTTAACTCAGCCGCTTTTTCTCTTCTGTAATTGGTCTTAGCTTCACCACCACCTCTGGAAGGCCAGTGATTTACAATTATGTTTATAGGCTCTCCATTCAAGCTTCCGGTTACCACTAATTGATCACGAGTGTACACTCTTTTTGTTGGGTCTTCCAATTCGTAAATAAGAAGTCTTCTAGATTGAGAATCTTCTAAATCAAATAAAGATTTCTGATATAAAAGTGCCACATCTATTCCTCTTTTATCTGGAGAATCATAATGAATGATCTTATAATTAAATTTTTGAAGAACGGGATGATTCACAAGATCTTCCAGCACTTGTAAATTTTCAATTTCACATAAGCCAATTACTGCTGGAGCAGTATTGGTGGTTTCAAAACCAATTTCAGAGATCACCTTCGCGATGTTCTTTATTTTATCCTGATACTTTTCTACCGTCCAAACATCTTTACCTAAAGGAGTTCTATCATCATCAAAAGTGATAGGATCGTCCTCGGTATCAAATAGGTTTTCAACATTATAAAACGCAACTGTATGTATAGTATAATCTTTTCTTTCTTGTCCCAAGGAGTAAGTGATATTTAGTGCAATTGCGATTAAAGCAAGAACTAGTGGTCTCAAATTTATGGAAATCCAAGGAGTTTGCATCGATTAAATTTAAAAGTTAAAATATGAGTTAAAGTACATTTTAAATTTAAACCAATAAATAATAATAGTATCTTAAATGCTGAATTTGAGGGATTTATAATGAAAAGCAATATGCTTTTATTATTTCTAATGCTATTTAGCATTATCAAGATCTCTGCTCAAAACACCTCCCTTACAGGTTCCGTAGTGGACGCCTTGTCTGATAATCCAATAGCAGGAGTGTACCTGAAATTGGAAGGGACTGCTTATGAAGTTATTTCAAATAATGAAGGAACATTTTCTTTTCCTGAACTAATACTGAAATCGGGGAATTATATTTTAGAGGTTTCCAGGTCGGGTTACACCACGCTTAGATTACCTATCATATTAAATTCTGAAATTTCTAAAAAGTTGGATTTCATCAGTTTGAAACCAGATCTATTAAAGGAACAAATTCAGCTTGCAACCATTAGTTTAAGCGAATCTGAATTGAATGAAGATCAAGGTGGAACCGATAATATTTCTGGGATGTTACATGCCACACGGGATGTTTTTTTGAATGCCGCTGCGTTCGATTTTAGTAGCACCTTTTTTAAACCACGAGGCTTAGGCAGTGAGTATGCAACCGTTTCTATAAACGGATTGGAAATGAACAAGCTTGTAGACGGTAGACCACAATGTAGTGATTGGGGCGGTTTGAATGATCTGCAGCGCAATCAAGTATTTACCAATGGATTGCTTCCGGGTGAAACCACTTTTGGAAGTCTGGCAGGCAATACCAACATCATTATGCGGGCTTCCCAATATCCAAAAAGTACAAAAGTATCCTATGCTGCGGCAAATAGAAGTTATACTGGTAGAGTTATGGCGACTTATAGTTCCGGAGAAAAACAAGGAGGTTGGTGGTATGCTTTCGGTTTAGCTAGAAGATTTGCTACAGAAGCCTATGTAGATGGAACCGTTTATAATGCAAATTCTTTTTTTCTTTCAGTAGAAAAAAGATTAAACGCGAATCAAAGCTTGAATTTTACAGGCTTTTATACTCCGAATACACGAGGAAAATCTAGCGCAAACACTCAGGAAGTTTTTAATTTAAAGGGAATACGTTACAATTCGTTTTGGGGAATACAGGATAGGAAAATTCGCAATAGCAGATTAAAAGAAGTGAAAGAACCAGTTCTTATGCTCAATCATTTCTGGAAGCTTTCCAATGAGATGAAACTGAATACAAATCTGGTCTATCAATTTGGATCAATTCGAAATTCACGTATAGATTTTGGCGGAACTCGCTTGGTAATTCAAGAAGATGGGCAGCAAAGTTTTGTTGGGGGTGGTAGTAATCCCGATCCTTCCTATTATCAAAAGCTCCCAAGTTATTTTTTAAGGTTCCAAGACAATCCAAATTATCAGGCTGCCTATTTAGCTGAACAGGAATTTATAAGCGACGGGCAGCTGGATTGGAACCAACTTTATAATGCAAATCGCACAGCATTCAATTCCGGTGGGAATTCAGTATACGTGATCGCAGAAGATGTTGTTCAGGATAATCTGCTTCAGTTTAATTCTATTCTCACCACCACGCATTCTGCTTTCTTAAATACTACAGCAAAGGTTGGTTATCTAAACCTTAAAAGCAGGAATTATGCTGAGGTGAAAGATCTTTTAGGTGGAACGGGATATCTGGATGTCGATTTCTTTTCAACAGGAAATCAAGCTCAGAGCGATCTGCAGAATTTAAACAGAATTGCCACGGAAGGTGAACGCTTTAAATATAATTTTGAATGGGATGTTAGCAAAGCTGAAGCTTTTGTAAATACTGAATATAAAAAGAAGCGATGGGAAGCCTTCTTGGCTGCAGAAATTTCCCAAATCTCTTATCAAAGAACCGGTTTATATCAAAACGGAAACTTTCCGGAAAATTCTTTAGGTAAGAGCGAGAAACTTAGTTTCACGAACTACGGATTGAAATCTGGGGCGAGGTATAAGATATCTGCTAAGCAACTGGTAGAATTAAATTCGGCTTATTTCAAAAAACCTCCTTCGCTTAGAAATTCATTTTCTAACTCTAGACAAAATAATAATGTTGTTGAAGGCCTCAATAGCGAGAGCATTTATTCCGGAGATCTCAGCTATATTTTCAGAAATCCAATAATTAAAGCCAGGCTTACGGGCTATTTTACACAGATTAAGGATGCCACTGAAATTTCATTTTATTATGCAGACGGACTTTCAGGATTGGGAAGAAATAGCACTACGGCCTTTGTTCAAGAAATCCTATCCGGAATAGATAAGCAACATTTTGGTCTAGAAATGGGATTGGAAGCACAAGTCACTTCTACTTTAAAGTTAAAAACGGCCTTGGCTTTAGGGCAGTTCACTTATAGTAGTGATCCTCAATTATCGCTTACTTCAGACGATTTTACTACAACTGTAAACTATGGAAATTCCAAGCTTAAAAATTATAGAATAGCCGGCGGACCTCAACATGCAGCACAAGTTGGATTTGAATATCGTGATCCGGATTATTGGTGGTTTGGCACCACCTTAAATTATTTCTCTCATGCCTTTGCAGATGTGAGTCCGTTATCGCGAACCAATAATTTTGCAACAGATTCAGACGGAATGCCATTGCTGAGCTATGATAACAAGATCGCAAAAGACCTATTAAAGCAAGAACAGTTTTCAGATTATTTTTTATTGAATGCAGTAGGCGGAAAATCTTGGCGAGTGAAAAACAACTATATCGGCTTTTTTATAAGTATCAATAATATTTTAGATAAGGTTTATAAAACCGGAGGTTTTGAGCAATCAAGAAACGCAAATTATAATTCCCTGAAAGAAGATAAAGATAGAGAGCAACCTGTTTTTGGATCTAAATATTGGTACGGTACAGGAACCACTTATTATGCAAATGCTTACGTTCGATTTTAATATTTAAATAGGAAGGAAGATGAAGACAAACCTAATTACCCGAATGTTTTTAATTGTTGGAATAACCTCAGCACTATTTTCTTGTGTAAAAACCGACGATTTTGATGCTCCTGAAGCAATCGAAGTAGATGATAACTTCAGCGGAGCTCTTACCAGTATTGCTGCCATAAAAGGAAATTATAAACCGGAAACAGGAGATATTTATACATTTCAGAATTCTAATACTTACATTGAAGGTTTTGTGATCTCTAGCGATGAAGCTGGAAACTTCTATAAAAAGCTTATCATTCAAGATAAAGCATCAGCTCCAACTTCTGGGATTCAGATCTTGTTGGATGAAACAGCGCTTTTTCAATCGTATGAATTTGGGAGAAAGATTTATGTGAAGTTAGACGGATTAAGCTTATGGTTTAATAATGGGGTCTTTCAGCTTGGTATTCAAAATCGGGCAGATGTGGTTGCAATTCCAGGTTCTCTAATAGACGAGTATATTATAAGATCTAGTACAACTTCAGAAATAACCCCGAAACTATTAGATATTCAAGATTTTTCTGAGGCCTATCGCAACTTGTATGTGAGATTGGAGCAAGTACAATTCAATAAGAATCTAATAAGAGAAGAATCTAGATATACTTTTGCATCTGAGGTTACAGATAGATTTGACGGTGAGCGCCAAATAGAGAGCTGTGTAACCGGAAGTGCGAGTTTCTTAAGCACCAGCACCTTTTCCGATTTTAAGTCGTTACTGCTGCCTCAATTTTCTGGGACTATAGAAGGAGTGTTAACTCGAAATTTTTATGATGATCATTTTGTAGTGATATTAAATTCTCCGGAAGGTCTTAAATTTGAAGAAGATCCCAGATGTGATCCCGATTATTTCAAATGTGGCGAAAATGAAATGGAGAGTTCTAAAGTGATCTTTCAAGAAAATTTTGTGGGTGTAAGCAATGAGAACTTGCTGGATGGAAGAGGCTGGACAAATGTTAATGTAAATGGTGGGAACGAGCGTTTTGAAGATGGAATTCTAAATAGCGATCGATATATTCGGATTTCTGCTTTTGGCACCACCGAAAACCCGCTGGAATCTTGGTTAATTACTCCTGAAATTAATTTAGAAAACAGTACCGCTGAGGTATTGAGTTTTGATATTCGCGCTTCTTATGATAATGGTGTGCTACTATCGGTTTTAATTTCTGAAGATTTTACCGGGAATCCATTGACTACAGAATGGAAATTGTTAGATGCCACAATTCCTATAGGTCCAAGTAGTCAATTTGGAATAGGTTTTAAAAATTCTTTGATCGATATTTCCTGTTTATCGGGAACTGTAAATGTGGCTTTTAAATATCTGGGTGCTGCACCAGATAAAACAACTACTTACGATATTGATAATATAAGAATTATCGGAAACTAAAAATCCTGCTAGATAAATTTTAGCAGGATTTAGGTAGTATATTTTTAGGAATCTATTCTTCTTCTTGATCGTCAGAAATCGCTTCGTATTCAGGGTATAAAAAGTTGTTATAAGGAAATCTGGTGATATGGATCTCTCTTACCGTATCATAAACTTTCTTTCTAAACTCTTCCATGTTGTCCTTGTTCAAAGCAGAAATGAATAACACATTATCACCCATTCTGTTCATCCAAGTGCGTTTCCATTCTTCTAGAGAATAGTGAGCCTCGGTTTTTTCGGTAATAAGATCATCTTCTTCTATTTTATCTTCAACAAAGGCATCTATTTTATTAAACACCATAATAGTTGGCTTGTTGTTGCTCTTGATATCTGCCAAGGTTTGATTCACAGATTCTATATGATCTTCAAAATTTGGATGCGAAATATCTACTACGTGCAATAAGAGATCGGCTTCGCGAACTTCATCTAAAGTAGATTTAAAAGATTCTACCAATTGAGTTGGCAGTTTTCTAATGAATCCTACGGTATCTGTTAATAAAAAAGGCAGGTTTCTAATTACCACTTTTCTAACTGTAGTATCTAAAGTTGCAAATAATTTATTTTCAGCAAAAACCTCACTCTTGCTAATCACATTCATTAAAGTAGATTTTCCAACATTGGTGTAACCCACTAAGGCAACACGCACCATGGCACCGCGATTCCCACGCTGAACTCCCATTTGCTTGTCTATAGTCTCGATCTTCTTTTTTAGCAAGGCAATCTTATCACGAACGATACGTCTATCTGTTTCAATCTCGGTTTCCCCAGGTCCACGCATTCCAATACCTCCACGCTGGCGCTCCAAGTGAGTCCACATTCCTGCAAGTCTTGGTAATAAGTATTGATATTGCGCCAATTCTACCTGAGTTCTGGCATTACTGGTTTGAGCACGTTGTGCAAAAATGTCCAGAATAAGGTTGGTTCTATCTAAGATCTTACAATTAAGGATCTTTTCTATATTCTTTTGTTGGGCAGGAGAAAGCTCATCATCAAAAATGGCAGTTCCTACATCGTTAGCTTCAATAAAAGCTCTTACATCTTCAATTTTTCCAGTTCCGATAAAAGTTTTCGGATTTGGTTTTTCCATTTTCTGAGTAAAGCGTTTAAGCACTTCCCCACCGGCCGTATATGTTAGAAATTCAAGTTCATCTAAATATTCCGTCAATTTGTCCTCACTTTGATTTTGAGTAACAATCCCAATAAGTACCGCTTTTTCGTAAGTTAAATCGTTCTTTTCTATCATAAAAACAAAGTTAAGCAATAGAATGTTATAGAGAGAGTAGAGCTAATTTATTCAACAAAAATTTAACTATGTGAATCAGATATGAATAAATTTCGTTTTCGATGAGATCCTTCGACAGGCTCAGGATGACAAGTTGGTGTGTTGTCATTCTGGAGGAAACGAAGTGGACTGAAGAATCTGCTTATAAAAATCATTTCAATGAGATCCTTCGACAAGCTCAGGATGACAGGTTGGTGAGATATATAAAACAAAAAATCCGAAACGGTTATGTTTCGGATCTTTGTAATGTTTGCTCGTATTTCGACTAGCAAAATGTGTTGCTATATTGAAGTGTTTTAGAACTTATGGTTAATCCCTAGTCCGAATACTTCTCTAATTTGAAAAGCACCTACCGTATTATCATCATAAATTGCTTGGAAAATAACGTTTGCTGAAAGGTATTTGTTGATGCTCATATTTACATTCAATAAATAATCGACATCTACATTTCCTGGTTTATCTAAATAGTTAGAATATAAGTTTAAGCTATGCTCTGCAGTTACATTTTCGAACAAGAACATTTTTGCTTGAATTCCTAGAGCTGCGCCAAATTCAAATCTGGTGCTTTTTCCTTGATCTACACCAAAATAATCACCATCTACATATCCTGGAACCGTTGTGAAGGCATCATCTACAAAGATTAGCCTAGCAGTTGCCGGAGCAACGTTCACACTTAAGTATTCGTTATATTTCCACATAAGTCCAGGACCTGTTTGAAGATATCCTGGAGATAAAAAGTGTGTGGTTTCTGTTCTAATGGTTTCGCCTGTATCTGGGTCCTCACTAAAATCATATCCCTTAGCCATTTGAGATCTGAAGTTTACGAAATAAGAATAATACCATTTAGATTGGTTGATCTGCTTCCCGGCAAGCGAATTAAACTCAATCCTGTCACTTGTTTTCCGAGCAAATTCATCATCCTTTAATTTGGTAAGACCGTAGTTAGCTAAAATCTTATTATCCCAAGTAAATCCATCCATTCTGTAGTTGAAATCGTAATTCAGCGTTAGGTTCCCAGCGATGCTTGAGGTTCCTCCACCTGTCCATTCTTTATTGAAAGCAGATTGATTAAATAACAGCTGAATATTTCCTTCCTTTTTCCATCCGTTTGGTGGAACTTCAGGAGCTTTGTCGTCTTGTGCATTTACCGATGCGGTCGTAATTAATACTAATAATACAAGTAATAATCTTTTCATACTCTTAACTATTTTTTGTTTTTAAATAATGGGACAGAGGAACAAGCTTCCCCATATAAGATGCTTTTTGCAACAGGTTGCAATTTTTCTATCAATAATAAATAAGCGTTTTGTGGAACAGGTTTATGGGAACAACCTTTTACAATTATTGGTTTTCCTTCTAAAGCTGAAACATCCAGATCTTTAATGATCTCAGTATAAACGACTGTCTCCAATAATTCCAGATCTCCTGTAACCACCTTTTTAGCAAAGGGTTGCAGGTGAGTAGCCAATAACATATAGGCCCAAGCGGGAATTATAGCATCTGTGGAACATAATAAAGAAACATAAGAATCCTGATACTGGCTCCAATCATGCGCTAATGCCTTTTCTCTGAAAACAGTTTCACGCAATACTAAACCTTCAAGTAGCCAATCTCTTATATCGAAAACTACACGTTCTCCTTTCGGATAAAAATCCTCTAGATCGAAGGTGACCAGTTTGCTGTTAGCAACTCTATTTATGATCTCTGTAGACATAGTTTTTTTTAAAATTTCAGAAAAAGCTTAGAAATTATAGCATTCCAAGTTCTAGTTTTGCTTCTTCGCTCATAAGATCTTGTGTCCATGGTGGATCAAAAGTGATCTCTACCTCACAGTCGTTTACTGTTTCCAATGTTTTTACCTTGTCTTCTACTTCTCTAGGTAAACTTTCTGCCACAGGACAGTTAGGAGTGGTCAAGGTCATTAAGATCTTTACATCGTAATCTGTATTCACCATTACATCGTAGATCAATCCCAATTCGTAGATATCTACAGGGATCTCGGGATCATAAATGGTTTTTAATACACGTACTATTTTTTCACCCAATTCCTGAGTGTTTATTTCTGTTTCCATCTTAATCTAATTGGGTTTGGTATGCAATAGCATACATTTTTAATTGCTTGATCATACTTACTAAACCATTAGCTCTGGTTGGAGAAAGATGCTCTTTTAAGCCTATATCGTCTATAAATTGAGTGTCTGCTTCCAAAATAGCTGTAGGATGCTGATTGGAATACACTCTAATTAAAATAGCAACAATTCCTTTAGTGATTATAGCATCACTATCTGCAGTAAATGCAAGCTGATCTCCATTTAATTCGGCATGAACCCAAACTTTACTTTGACATCCCTTAATTAAATTTTCTTCAACTTTGTATTTCTCATCGATAAGAGGCAAGGATTTTCCCAGCTCTATCATATATTCATATCGTTGCATCCAATCCTCGAACATTGCAAATTCATCTACAATCTCTTCTTGTATTTCTTGTATCGTCATACTTGATATTTTATGCAAAAGTACGATAAGATGTACTGCTATTCAACAGTTTCTCCTAATCTTAATATAGCTTTAACCAATGGTTTTAGCGCTGATGGAGGATTCCCGTGATCAAACGAATTAGACTTATAGGTCTTTTCGCCAACGGTAATAGATAATATGGCGTGCGGTGCTCCATCAAACGCTCTCTTATCGCTAGGAGGAACTAATTTATTGATGTTTGGAACATCAACTTCTTTTACTTTTTCCATTAAGCTAGTCCATTCTTTTGCGGTCATTTCTTGAGAACCCTTTGTTTCGGTTCCCATATTTTTTACCACCTTAATTTCATCTTTATTTAAAGTGTAATGTGCTCTGGAGCCTCTTGTAATAGTTTCGTAAGTAAAACTGACATCTTTATCCTGATTGTTGTTCTGCGAACAAGTTTCTGTCATTAAGATTGGGATAAGTAGTAGGAAAAAATATTTCATGATCTGGGTTTTTTTGAAGGGTGAATTTTAAACAAGTAAAATACAAAAACTTATAGCTTAAGCTGAATGCAATCTAAATTTTTTAAAGAAGGTAGAAGGAAGGAACTATTTTCAGGGCATTTCCAGATTTACTGAAGCATCATTTTTGCCTTTTTTACCGCTTTTATAAAAAGATCGATCTCTTCAAAAGTGTTATAAAAAGAAAAACTTGCTCGTACAGTTCCCGGAATTTTAAAGAAATCCATGATAGGTTGCGCACAATGATGACCTGTTCGAACTGCAATTCCTAGCTTATCTATGATGGTTCCGATATCATAAGGGTGTAAACCTTCAATATTAAAGGAGATCACGGCGGTTTTGTTTTTTGAAGTTCCATAGATCTTTACACCTTCAATTTCAAGAAGTTCTTTTGTGGCATATTCCAAAAGTTGATGCTCATATTCAGCAATATTTTCGAAACCAACAGCATTCATATAATCCAGCGCAGCTCCAAATGCAATTCCGCCACAAATGTTTGGTGTTCCAGCTTCAAATTTATGTGGAAGCTCTGCATACGTAGTTTTTTCGAAACTCACGGTTGCAATCATTTCACCACCACCTTGATAAGGAGGTAATTTATTCAGCCATTTTTCTTTTCCGTAGAGCATACCAACTCCTGTTGGTCCGCACATTTTATGAGCAGAAACCACATAAAAATCGACATCCAATGCTTGAAGATCTGCTTTTATGTGAGGTGCCGCTTGTGCACCATCTACAAGAACGGCAGCATCAAATTTATGCGCAGCTTCAATAATTTCTTCGATAGGGTTCACGGTTCCAAGCGCATTAGAAACATGGTTCACAAATACCATCTTAGTTTTTGCTGAAAGCAATTCGTGAAAAGTGGTCATTTCCAGTTCCCCTTTTTGGTTCATTGGAATTACCTTTAGAATTGCCCCAGTTTTTTCACAAAGCATTTGCCATGGAACAATATTAGAATGATGCTCCAAGGCCGAAACTATTACTTCATCTCCCTTTTTTAATTCTTGCGCAAAGCCATTAGCCACTAGGTTTATACCATGTGTGGTTCCTGAAGTAAAGATAACTTCATGAGATTTTGAAATATTAAAATGATGTTGAATTGTTTTGCGAGCAGCTTCATATTTATCTGTTGCTTCCTGTGATAGGCTATGAACACCTCTGTGAATATTTGCATTGTAATTAGAATAGTAATCTAAAATAACATCTATAACTTGCTGTGGGGTTTGTGAAGTAGCTGCATTATCTAGATATACCAAAGGATAACCATTAACTTCCCTTTTAAGAATAGGAAAATCTTTACGGATCGCTTTAATGTCTAGAGGTATTTTATTTGCAACTGCGTTCATAGAAAGTTTTATTAGGAACTGCTTTCCTTTTTAAGTAAGATTCAGATTTATAGATCGAAACCAAGGTTTACCCCAAGTTTCAAGGCAATTTGATGTGTAATTCTCTTCTTGATCTCAGGAATTTTCACACTTTCCAATACGTTATTAGCAAAGGCATACATTAAAAGCGCTCTCGCTTCTCTTAATGGAATTCCTCTGGAACGCAAATAGAATAAAGAATCTTCATCTAGCTGACCAATGGTACAACCATGACTACATTTTACATCATCTGCAAAGATCTCTAGCTGAGGCTTAGAGTTAATGGTTGCCTTATCGTCTAACAAAATATTATTGTTGGCCTGGAAGGCGTTTATTTTTTGAGCTTCTTTATCTACTAAAACTCTACCGTTAAATACTCCTGTAGAATTTTCAGCAAAGATCCCTTTATAATCTTGGTGACTTTCACAATTTGGAAAAATGTGATGTACCAAGGTATTGTGATCTACGTGTTGTTTATCTTCAATAATGGTGATTCCCTTTAAAGTAGACTCAGAACGTTCTCCTTTTTGGTAAAAGTTAAGGTTGTTTCTAGTCAATTTTCCTCCGAAAGAGAAGGTATGCATAAAACAATGACTTTCCTCTTTTTGCTCTACAAAGGTATTATCTATTAATGAAGCAGAATCTTTGTCATTCTGGATCTTATAATAATCTACCATTGCCCGCTTTTCAGCATAAATTTCTGTAACCGAATTAGTTAGCACGGGATTATCTGTTAAGCTTTGGTGTCTCTCGATAATCTGTACTTGAGAATTCTCACCAACTACAATTAAATTTCTTGGCTGAACCAGCAGTGCCGATTCATTTCCTGTAGAAAAGTTAACTATTTGAACAGGCCTATCGGCTGCTATATTCTTATGGATATGTATGAAAGCTCCTTCTTTAGAAAATGCTGTATTCAAAGCATTTAACCCGCTATTTTTAGGCACTATTTTGTTGAAATAAGTGTCTATAATTGGCTTGTACTTAGATTTATTTAATGCTGAAGACATTAAACATACATCTATCTTATCATGCGTAGATTGTGATAAATGCGAAGAATAAATACCATCTATAAAGATCAATTTATAGGTGTCTATATCATGAATAAGGTATTTTTTAATATCCTTGTAATCTATAGCATCTTCCTTTTTTGGGAATACGCTATAATCATGTTTTAAAACCGAATTTAAAGAAGTGTACTTCCAAGCTTCATCCTTTTTAGAGGGAAAGCCAATGGTTTCAAATTCTTTAATCGCATTGCTTCTTATTTGATGTATATCTGTATCCACATCATAAGCTTCTTCAAAAGCCATAAATGAGGACAGTAATTTATCTTTTAATTCCATGGTGTGCGTTTCTAGTGTCTTGAGTTTTTAAAAGCGTGATGAAAACAGTGAATTTTAAACTGTTTTTTCTGGTCTCACCCAATCATATCCTCTTTCTTCCAACTCGTAAGCCAATTCTTTGGTTCCCGATTTTACGATCTTTCCATCTACCATAACATGTACAAAATCTGGAACTATATAATCTAACAAACGTTGGTAGTGTGTAATTAATAACACCGCATTGTTTTCGTTTCTTAATTTATTCACCCCGTTTGCAACAACTTTTAAAGCATCGATGTCCAATCCAGAATCTGTTTCATCCAAAATAGCTAGCTTAGGATTAAGCATTGCCATTTGGAAGATCTCGTTTCTCTTTTTCTCTCCTCCAGAAAATCCTTGATTTAAAGATCTGGATAAAAATTTACGATCCATCTCTAAAAGCTCAGACTTCTCACGGATCAATTTCAACATATCCTTTGCAGGCATGTCTTCCAATCCTTGTGCTTTTCTGTGGGCGTTGATAGATGCTTTCATGAAGTTAGTTACAGAAACCCCTGGGATCTCTACCGGATATTGAAAAGACAAAAAGATACCTTTATGTGCTCTTTCTTCCGGATCTAGTTCAGAAAGGTCTTCCCCTTCAAACATGATCTCCCCACCCGTCATCGTATATTCTTCTTTTCCTGCAATAACAGAAGATAACGTACTTTTTCCAGAACCATTTGGTCCCATAATAGCATGTACTTCTCCAGGATTAATTTCCAGATTAATTCCTTTAAGGATTTCTTTGTCCTCTATATTGGCCTGTAAATTCTTTATTTTAAGCATGTGTTTATTATATGTATCCGCAAATTCCGGATAAATTATTTATTCGTTTTCTGCAATGGGTTTCGCCATTATATCTAGCACTTCGGTGATCTCGATCTCCTGAGAATATCCAATGCCTTTTAAGTTATCTAAAACTTTTCCTTTAATCTTAATTGGGATAATGCCATTTGCATTTGCTTGATAAGCGTTTAGACTATCGGTTAGAATGCTTGCTAATGAATCCATTTTCACCTGATAAATAAACTTATCTCCCTTTAATACTGCCGATTTTCCTACTGAAATAAAACCTCCTTGATAAACTTGTATGCTATCTACTGCTTCTGAAGCTAACTCCTGTAAAGGTTGCTTCTCGGGTTCGTTATCACACGATATGCTTATCAAAAAGACGCTTATTAAAAATAGAAACTTCTTCATATGTCTATTATCCTACAGATCCTTCTAAAGAGATCTCCAATAATTTTTGAGCTTCCACTGCAAATTCCATCGGCAACTTATTTAGAACTTCCTTGCTAAAACCATTTACAATAAGCGCAATTGCTTTTTCGGTCGGAATTCCACGCTGGTTGCAATAGAAGATCTGGTCTTCTCCAATCTTACTAGTGGTAGCTTCGTGCTCCACAATAGCCGATTTATTTTTAACTTCGATATATGGGAAAGTGTGCGCTCCACATTGGTTTCCCATTAATAAAGAATCACATTGAGAGAAGTTTCTTGCATTTTCTGCCCTGCTATTTATCTGAACCAATCCTCTGTACGAGTTTTGAGATTTACCGGCAGAA
>CAZWSP010000028.1:0-26450 GCA_964636585.1 uncultured Antarcticibacterium sp. | reverse complement strand
ACGACAAGCCTTTTTTTGTTTAATTTTTTTTGAAATAAAAACATGTATACCTTAAATACCACATACAAAAAACTAATTGCAGATACGCTTACTCCGGTAAGTGTCTATCTAAAAATTAGAGATAAATACCCAAATAGCTTGCTTTTAGAGAGTAGTGATTATCATGCAAACGATAATAGTTTTTCGTATATATGTTGTAATCCCATTGCTTCAATTAAAATTAAGAACCACGAGATTCAAGAACTTTATCCAGATGGAACTAAAAAGGTGACCACAATCACTTCAGAAGTAAATGTTGCCCAAAGAATTCAAGATTTCTCTTCTTTATTTAAAACTGAAAATTCCAATTTCAAATTCATAAACAACGGTCTATTTGGATATACCGGATATGATGGAGTTCAGTATTTTGAAGACATCCAAATAACAAAAAAGCAAGGCGATCTGGAAATCCCGGAATTATATTATGCGGTTTATCAAAACATTATTGCTATAAACCACTTTAATAATCAAGCCTATATTTTCGATCATAATTTTAATTCTGAAAGCAATCTGGAAGAGATCGAACAATTGATCAAGGTGAAGAATTTCGCAAGCTATAATTTTAGAAGAGACCTCGCTCCTACTTCAAACCTAACTGATGAAGAATTTATAGAGAACGTAAAATTAGGAAAGAAGCATTGCCAACGTGGTGATGTTTTTCAGTTGGTGCTTTCCAGAAGATTTACACAAAACTTTAAGGGAGACGAGTTTAATGTATATCGTGCCTTGCGAAGTATCAATCCATCTCCATATTTGTTCTATTTCGATTATGGCGACTTTAAGATCTTCGGAAGTTCTCCGGAAGCGCAATTAGTTGTTTCTAACGGTCAGGCAGAAATCCACCCAATTGCCGGTACATTTAAAAGAACTGGAAATGATGAGCAGGATGCAGCTTTAGCCAAAAAATTATCTGAAGACGACAAGGAAAATTCTGAACACGTAATGTTGGTAGATCTTGCCAGAAACGATCTAAGTAGACATAGCACCAATGTAAAAGTGGAGAAATATAGAGAAGTTCAGTTTTTCTCTCACGTTATCCATTTGGTAAGTAAAGTTACTGGGACCAAAAACAAAGAAGTTGGAACCATGCAGATCGTGGCAGACACTTTTCCTGCAGGTACTTTAAGCGGCGCACCAAAACACAATGCCATGAAGCTTATCGAAAAATATGAGAACGTGAACAGAAGTGCGTATGGTGGCGCAATTGGATTTATGGATTTCAACGGAAACTATAACCACGCCATCATTATTCGGTCTTTCGTGAGCAAAAACCATCAGTTACATTATCAGGCAGGCGCAGGAATTGTATCAGGATCTAATGAAGAAAATGAATTGCAGGAAGTTTACAACAAATTAGGCGCATTGTCTAACGCATTAGAATTGGCAGAAGAAATTTAATTAGGGCGTTCCCCTTTGGGTCGGGCTTTCGCTAGTCGCTTCCCGGTTAACACCGGTAGAGCTCCGCAAAACCTCAATCCCTAACGCAAAAAGAAAGAAATGAAAAAAATATTAGTCATAGATAACTACGATTCTTTTGTGTACAACTTGGTGCACTATCTGGAAGAACTAGCTTGCCAGGTAACCGTTGTAAGAAATAATGAAGTAGATCTTGATTCCATTGAAAAATACGATAAGATCTTACTTTCTCCAGGACCTGGAATTCCAGATGAAGCCGGTTTATTAAAAGAGATCATAATTAGATATGCACCTACAAAAAGCATTCTTGGAGTGTGTTTAGGTCAACAAGCAATTGGAGAAGTTTTCGGTGGAAAATTGATCAATTTAGATTCGGTTTTCCACGGCGTTTCCACTAAGATCAATGTCTCCGTAGATGACGAAAGTCTATTTAAAAACATAGAAAAAGAACTTATGGTTGGTAGATATCATTCTTGGGTGGTAGACCCCAATTTACCTTTTATTTTAGAAGCAACTTCTTTCGATGAAAACGGGCAAATAATGTCGCTTCGTCACAGAGAATATGATGTAAAAGGAGTTCAATTTCATCCGGAATCTGTTTTAACTCCAATGGGAAAACAAATCATGAAGAACTGGATCTTAGAAAGCAGCAAATAACTATGAAATGAGCCAAAAAGAAACCTTATTCCAATCTGAACTGATAATTGGCGAATTGCATCTGACCTTTGAAAAGCAAATAAAATTAAACAGATGAAACTTATACTCAATAGATTAATAAATCACGAAACCATTTCGAAACAGGAAGCAAGAGAAGTCTTGGTAAATATTTCGAAAGGGGAATATAATGAAAGTCAGATCGCGGCTTTTCTAACAGTTTACATGATGCGAAGCATCACGATAGACGAATTAGAAGGATTTAGAGATGCACTTTTAGACCTTTGTCTTTCTGTAGATCTTAGTGCTTATAACGCTATAGACCTTTGTGGAACCGGAGGCGATGGAAAAGACACTTTTAATATTTCTACACTTTCCTCCTTTGTTACCGCCGGAGCCGGAATTAAAGTTTCTAAACACGGGAATTACGGAGTTTCTTCTGTTAGCGGGAGTTCGAATGTGATGGAATATTTAGGTATAAAGTTCAGTAATGAAGCCGATTTTTTAGAGCGTTGTATAGATAAGGCCGGGATATGTGTATTACATGCACCGCTATTTCATCCAGCCATGAAAAATGTTGCTCCAATTAGAAAGTCGCTTGCGGTTAAAACCTTTTTCAACATGTTAGGACCTATGGTTAATCCTGCATTTCCTAAGAACCAGTTGGTAGGAGTTTTTAGTTTAGAATTGGCTAGAATGTATGGATATCTTTATCAGAACACCGATAAGAATTTTACCATTTTACATGCTTTAGATGGATACGATGAAATATCCTTGACAGGCGCTACAAAAACTATTTCAAATTCTTCGGAAGGAATTCTGGAACCATCAGATTTTGGTGTGGAAGCATTAAAAGCTTCAGAAATTTCCGGAGGTAATTCTATTGAAAATTCAGCTAAAATATTTTTAAGCATCTTAAATGGAGAAGGAACTCAGGCGCAAAACAACGTTGTTTGCGCAAATGCCGGAATGGCAATTGCTACATCTTTAGGAGTTACTCCTAAAGTAGGATTCGAGAAAGCAAAAGAATCGTTGAATTCTGGAAAAGCATTGGCAGCATTAAAAAAGCTACAGGAATTAAGCGCAGTTTAGATAATTGAATGGTATACTCGTATTTGAATTATAGTCGTAAGTCACCCTGAATTTATTTCAGGGTATCATATGGCGATATTGATTGCAATAGTATAAGATTCTGAAACAAGTTCAGAATGACGTTTTGGAAACTTAGCAGTTTCACTAATTTTGAAAATAATAAAATGAATATTCTAGATAAAATTATTGTTGATAAGCGAAAGGAAGTTGCTCTCAAAAAGCAGCTTATCTCTGCTAGTGATCTACAGAAGCATCCGCTATTTGAATATAAAACCAGTTCGTTAGCATCTGCCTTGAGAACTAGTACTAGCGGAATTATTGCTGAACACAAGAGAAGATCTCCTTCAAAATCTGTCATCAACCAAGATCTTAACGTTCAAGACGTAGCTTCTGGATATGAAAATGCCGGGGTTTGCGGAATGTCGGTACTTACAGATGGAAAATATTTTGGCGGCGCTTTAGACGATCTTATTTTGGCAAGAGCTTCGGTAAAGATGCCTTTATTGAGGAAAGAGTTCATAATTGATGAATATCAGATCCTTGAAGCGAAAGCGTATGGAGCAGATGTGATCCTTTTAATCGCTGCCGTACTCACAAGAGAGGAAATTAAAACCTTTTCTGAATTGGCTAAAAGTTTAGGAATGGACGTGCTTTTAGAAGTTCATGATCTGGAAGAACTAGAAAAATCTATTATGCCGAGTCTAGATATGTTAGGAGTAAATAATAGAAATCTAAAGACTTTTGAAGTCAGCACAGATATCAGTAAACAACTTTCAGAAAAGATCCCTACAGATTTTGTGAAGGTTTCAGAAAGCGGAATCAGCAGCGTTGAAGCTATAAAAGATCTTAAAGATTATGGATATCAAGGATTTTTGATAGGAGAGAATTTCATGAAAACAAACGATCCCGGCAAAAGTGCTTCACAATTTATTCAGGAATTAGAGAAGAAGTAAAATGAAGGATCTAAAATTAAAGATATGCGGCATGAAGCATTCAGATAATATTCTGGAGGTGGCATTATTAGAACCCGATTATCTTGGCTTTATACTTTACAAAAATTCTCCAAGAAATTTTTCAGGAGAAATCCCGACAATTAATTCAGCAATTAAAAAAACCGGTGTTTTTGTAGATGCAGAGATCGATTTCGTTTTAGAGATGATCGAAAAATATCATTTCAGCGCAGTTCAATTGCATGGAAAAGAATCAGCTGAATATTGTACAAAACTGAAATTAGCAGTTTCCAACGAATCTGTGGAGATCATAAAGGTGTTTTCTGTAAAGGAAAGCTTCAATTTTGAAGAGTTGCAACCATATGAAGGAATTGTAGATCTTTTTCTGTTCGACACCAAAGGAAAGAGTAAAGGAGGAAATGGAATTACCTTCGATTGGGAACTTTTAAAAGAGTACTCCTCACCTACTCCTTTCTTTTTAAGCGGAGGAATTGGATTAGAGGAACTTGAAAAAATAGAAGAACTTTACAATCATTTCGAAAATCAGCAAAAATCGCATTTGCTTTATGGTGTAGATGTGAACAGTAAATTTGAAATAGAAGCTGGTTTAAAAAATGTAAAATCGCTAAGAATATTTAAAGATAATTTGGGCTTAAAAGCTTCAAAATAAAATACAACTTATGACTTATCAAGCAGACGAAAAAGGCTATTACGGCGAATTTGGAGGAGCTTATATCCCTGAAATGCTTTATCCTAATGTAGAAGAATTAAGGCAGCAATATATACAGATCATGCAGGAGGAATCTTTTCAAAAAGAGTTTAAAGCCCTGCTAAAAGATTATGTTGGAAGGCCTACTCCTCTTTATTTTGCATCAAGATTAAGTGAAAAATATAATACGAAAATCTATTTAAAACGAGAAGATCTTTGCCATACGGGGGCTCACAAGGTGAATAACACAATCGGACAGATCTTAATGGCAAAACGTTTGGGCAAGAATAGAATTATTGCAGAAACCGGCGCAGGACAACACGGTGTCGCCACGGCTACTGTTTGTGCTTTAATGGGAATCGAATGTATTGTTTATATGGGTGAGATCGATATCGATCGTCAGGCGCCTAACGTTGCCAGAATGAAAATGCTAGGAGCAACGGTAATTCCTGCAAAATCTGGTAGTAGAACTTTAAAAGATGCAACCAACGAGGCAATTCGTGATTGGATAAACAATCCTGTAGATACGCATTATATTATAGGATCTGTGGTTGGACCTCATCCATACCCAGATATGGTGGCGCGTTTTCAAAGTGTGATCTCCGAGGAAATAAAAATTCAGCTTCTGGAAAAAGAAGGTAGAGATTCGCCTGATTACGTAGTGGCTTGTGTTGGAGGTGGAAGTAATGCTGCCGGAATTTATTATCATTATCTAGATGATCCTAATGTTGGAATCATTGCGGTAGAAGCTGCAGGAAAAGGCGTTCTCTCAGGGGAAAGTGCTGCAACTTCTGCTTTAGGGAAAGAAGGAATTATTCATGGAAGCAAAACCTTATTAATGCAAACTCCAGATGGGCAAATCACCGAGCCTTACTCAATTTCTGCAGGTTTAGATTATCCAGGGATTGGACCTATGCATGCAAATTTATATAGATCTGGTAGAGCCGAATTTATTTCAATTACCGATGAAGATGCAATGAAAGCCGGTCAGGAATTAGCCAAGTTGGAAGGAATTATCCCAGCAATAGAAACTTCACACGCTTTAGCGATTTTTGAAGACCGTAAATTCAAGAAAGATGATATTGTGGTTTTAAATCTTTCGGGTCGTGGTGATAAAGATCTAAGCACTTATATTGAATATTTTAATTTATAGATTTTTGCAATGAATAGAATAAACGAGAAATTAAAAGAAGACAAAAAACTTCTTTCTATATATTTTACCGCAGGTTATCCACAAATAAATGATACCGTTTCCATTATTGAGGATCTTGAAAAAAACGGGGTAGATATGATCGAGATAGGATTGCCATTTAGCGATCCTCTGGCAGATGGACCAACCATTCAAGAAAGCAGTACGCAAGCTTTGAGAAATGGAATGACAACAGATAAGTTATTTCAGCAATTAAAAGATATCAGGAAGACCGTTAAAATTCCGTTGATCATCATGGGTTATTTTAATCCAATGCTTCAGTACGGAGTAGAAGAATTCTGTAAAAAATGTGAGGAAATAGGAATAGATGGGTTAATAATTCCAGATCTTCCAGTAGATGTTTATTCAGAAAAATATCAAGCTATTTTCGAAAAACACAACCTCATCAACGTATTCTTGATCACTCCTCAAACTTCCGAAGAGCGCATTCGTTTTATAGATTCTGTTTCCAATGGATTTATTTATATGGTGAGCAGCGCAAGTGTAACAGGTTCTACTTCAGGTTTCGGAGAAGACACTAAAGCTTATTTTAAAAGAATTTCAGATCTAGATCTTAATAATCCGCAGATCATTGGTTTTGGAATTAGTGATGAGAAAAGTTTTAAAGAAGCTACAGAATACGCAAACGGCGCTATCATAGGAAGTGCATTTATCAAGCATCTAAATAAAGATGGAATCAAAACAATTCCAGAATTTGTAAAAAGCATTAGGTAGCTTTAACCATAATGTAACAGAGCATTAGTACTTTTTATGATTGTTTAGCTTTATCTTTAAATGGAATTTAAAACCAAATATCATGGAAAAGAAATTTGAAAGAAAAACAGAGCAAACAAATCCAACTAATCTAACTGGTGATAGAAACCAAAAGACAAATAGAGTGGATATTGATGAAAAGACGATTAAAAAGCAGCAAAATAAAAAATAAAAATGGGTAGAGGAGATAAGAAAACGAAACGCGGAAAAATAGCTTTAGGAACACGAGGAAAGTTGAGACCTAAACGAGGAAAGTTTAAAACTAAACCTTCTACTCTTGCAGATCACGATAAGAAAGAGCTACAGTAGGCGTTTTATCTTATTTTAAAAATACCCTTTATATTGAAGGATCCTGAAATCAATTGTATTGAATTCAGGATCTTTTATTTTTAGAGCCTTATATAAATCCATACTTCCAATAGCACGATTTGCCGCACCAGAAGGAGCCGTAAGCGAAACGGTATTTATCAATCTTCCATCTAATAAGAATTGATGCACTCTGGGAACTTCTGCAGAGATAACTTTTAATTTAATCCCTTCTCCTTTTTCTTTTAAATGTCTTCTGAAAAAATATTCAGTGCCGTTCTTACTATTCCCGCCAGTAAAAAGCAAGGTATCTATTTTTGGATGATTACGTAAAACACCTATCAGATCTCTTAATTTCACTTCTTGCATCCCAAGATCTGAGGCATCAATTTTAGTTCTTTGGCTGCTTTCTACTACATCACAAATTCCTATTCCTATATTTTCTAAAAACCTTTTTCGTTGATCTACTGCTTCAGCAGTATTTTCATATTTCAAATCCAGATCAAATAATCTATCTAAAATTGGCCATAGAAATCCATCTCTACTTCCGTAGCAAAAATTAACATCATCCGGTTTTAGATCTCCCACCGTAAATCTCGGCGGCGGCAATGTACCAACTATCAATTTTGTAGCATTAGCCGGAATAAACGGTTTATATGGATGCGTATGGTGAAACATTTATTTTATTTATTGAATTAAAAAATAAATGAGATCCTGCTCGAATAATACACGAACAGGATCTCAATGATATATTATAAATGATAGTTACTTCATGACCACAACAAGGTCGTCTGCAAAAACCATTCGTCCTTCCGGTAATATCACTTTATCTATTTCGCCATCGGAATGTGCAGTAATTGTAGTTTCCATCTTCATGGCTTCAATAATGAATAGCGGTTCATTTTTCTTCACTTTTTGGCCAGATTTAACCAGCACTGAAGCTAAAGATCCCTGCAGCGGTGCTCCTATTTCATTATCATTGTTCTTATCTTTTTTCTGATGTACAACTTTTTCAACTTTAATAGATTTATCCTGAATTTGAACTGCTCTGGTTTGCCCATTCACTTTAAAGAAAACCTGCACCATTCCATCGCTATCTGCTTCCCCAATAGACAATAATTGGATCAACAGCGTTTTACCTTTATCCATTTCAACAATGATCTCCTCATAAATTTCCATTCCGTAGAAGAAGTTCTTAGTTGGAATAGCAATCACGTTTCCATGATCCTTATGATGATTGTAAGCATCTGTAAATACTTTTGGGTATAACTTATAGGATAAGAAATCTGTTATATTAAGTTCACGCCCCATTCCATCTTTAAAGGTTTCCTTAAATTCTGCAAGTTCCTTATCAAAATCGATAGGTTCTAAATGTGCATTAGGCCTTTCAGTAAAAGGCTCTTCATCTTTTAAGACCAGCTTCTGAATCTTTTCAGGGAAACCACCAACGGGTTGTCCTAAACTTCCTTTAAAGAAACTTTTTACAGATTCTGGGAAATTTATATTTTCTCCTTGCTCTAACACATCATCTATGGAAAGATTGTTACTAACAAGGTATTGCGCCATGTCTCCCACAACTTTTGAACTTGGAGTCACCTTTACAATGTCGCCAAAAAGATCATTTACTTCCGCATACATTTGGGTGATCTCATGAAACCTGTTGCTTAAGCCAAGAGATTCTGCCTGTGGTTTTAGATTGGAATACTGTCCACCTGGGATTTCGTTTTTATAAACATCGGAAGTTCCAGCTTTCAATCCGCTTTCAAATGGATAATAATAAGTACGAACGGCTTCCCAGTAATGAGAATATTCGTTCAGCTTATCCATATCAAAATCATTGGCACGAGTTTGAAATTTCATCATTTCTACCACAGAGTTAAAGTTTGGTTGCGATGTTAATCCTGACAAACCTCCTAGCGCCACATCTACAACATCTACCCCAGCTTCGATCGCTTTTAGATAGGTTGCAGCTTGGATAGAAGATGTATCATGAGTATGTAAATGAATTGGAATGTTGATCCTAGATTTTAAAGCACCTATCAACTCTTCCGCAGCATAAGGTTTCAGCAGACCCGCCATATCCTTGATTCCAAGAATATGCGCTCCGGCATCTTCCATTTGTCTCGCTAATTGAATATAATATTCCAACGTATATTTAGTCCTGTTCGGATCTAAAATATCACCGGTATAACAAATCGAGGCTTCTGCCAATCCACCTGTATTCTTTCTAACGTAATTAATGCAAGGTTCAATAGATTTCATCCAGTTCAGGGAATCGAAAATTCTGAACACATCTACTCCATTCTCCCAGGATTCGGTTACAAATCTTTCTATTAAATTATCTGGATATGCTGTATATCCAACCCCATTAGAACCTCTAAGTAACATTTGAAGCAACACGTTTGGCATTGCCTTTCTCAAAAGTTGTAAACGTTCCCACGGATTTTCCTTTAAAAAGCGAAGACAAACATCAAAAGTGGCGCCTCCCCAAACTTCCATAGAAAAAATATTGGAATGGTTTTTCGCAAAACCTTCTGCAACTTTCATCAGGTCATAAGTTCGCATTCTTGTAGCCAGCAAACTTTGGTGGGCATCTCGCATTGTGGTGTCTGTATATTGCACCTGACTCTGATGCCTTAACCAGCGAGAGAATTTCTCCGGACCCATTTCTGTAAGCAAATCTTTGGTTCCTTTAGGATACTCCCCATATTCATCGAATTTTGGAACCTTTGGAATTAAGAATTTTGCTGTTGGATCGATAATCTTTACATCTGAATTTCCATTAACGGTAATATCTCCAAGAAAACTTACAATTTTATTTGCACGGTTTCTCGGCTCTTTAATTTTAAAAAGCTCCGGATTCGTATTAATGAAATTCACCGTCACATTTCCTTCTCTAAAAGTGGAATGTGCAAGAATATTATCTAAAAATGCCATATTGGTCTTCACTCCTCGAATCCTAAATTCGGCCAAAGCACGTCTCATTTTTCTGCATGCGCCATCCAAAGTTCTACTACTTGCTGAAACTTTTACAAGCATCGAATCGAAAAATGGAGAAATAGTTACTCCTTGGTAAACACTTCCTGCATCTAAACGAATTCCGAAACCGGCAGCACTTCTATAAGTAGTGATAGTTCCATAATCTGGTTTAAAGTCGTTTTCCGGATCTTCTGTTGTAATTCTACACTGAAGCGCAAATCCGTTGGTTTTTAATTTCTCCTGACTTTCAATCTTGATCTGGTCATCAGATAACTTATAATCTCCGGCAATAAAAATTTGAGCTTTCACCAGATCTATACCTGTGATCATTTCAGTAACAGTATGCTCTACCTGAATTCTCGGATTTACTTCTATAAAATAGATCTCTCCATCTTCTACCAAAAATTCTACAGTTCCAATATTATTATAGTTTACGGCTTTACAAATGGCGATGGCATAATCATATAACTTATTTTTTGTTTCTGAAGACAATCCTAAGGAAGGAGCAAATTCTATTACTTTTTGATAACGACGCTGCACAGAACAGTCTCTCTCAAAAAGGTGAACTATATTTCCATGATTATCTGCTACTATTTGTATCTCTATATGCTTCGGATTTTCAACAAATTTTTCGATAAAAACCGTGTCATCTCCAAAGGCATTTCCAGCTTCCCTTTTCGACTCTGGAAAAGCTTTCTTTAATTCATTTTCATTTCTAATAACACGCATTCCTCGACCTCCACCACCGGAAGCGGCTTTTAGCATTAAAGGATAACCAATCTTATTGGCTTCTTCTACAGCGATCTCTACCGATTCTAGAACCTCAACATTACTTCTAATAATAGGGACATTATTAGCAACAGCAACTTCTTTTGCTTTTACTTTATCTCCAAGAGATCGAAGGACAGATACTTTTGGACCAATAAAGATGATCCCATTTTCCTCACATTGTTTAGCAAACTCTGCATTTTCAGAAAGAAATCCATATCCGGGATGAATGGCATCTACCTGATTCTTTTTTGCAACTTGAATGATCTTCTGTATATTCAAATAGGGTTTTAGCGGATCGTTATCTTCACCTATCTGGTAAGATTCATCTGCCTTATAACGGTGTAAGGAATATCTGTCTTCAAATGTATAGATCCCGACAGTTTTTAATCCAATTTCGGTGCAAGCACGAAATATTCTGATGGCGATCTCTCCTCTGTTTGCTACTAAAACCTTTTTAATCTTCATTTATAATCGTTGTTTAATGGGTGGTTGTGTTTGTCTTGAAAGTTATTAAAATAATAACCGATTCAAGAATATTTAAACAACTTTGCGGTTAATACTTAGTTAAAAAAACAATTTGATTAAATAATTCGCATTTATAGTAGCCTAACCTACTAACTATCTTTAATTTGAAGCGAGAAAGAGCTTTCAAGAAAATTAGGAAATAAAAAAGATCGAAAAATTTAATTTTCGATCTTCAGAAATACTGTTTATGGAATAAAGGATTATGAGTTTTCCTTCGCCCCTACCTTAAACTCATATATTAATTTTACACTTGCCGCCCAGTCATTATTATTTAATCCATAACGAATCCCAGAACTCAATTCCCAACCGCTTTCGTTATTATAATTCACACCTGGACCTAAATAAGTATTAAACTCTTCTTCATCCTCGCTATTTAATTCTAACATAGGATGCCAGTTGCCTTCGCCATAAACTGCCGCAATATTATATATCCAAGAAACCTTTTCATTTTGCAACTCGGCGCCGGCATTTAAATGAATTTGAGTTTTCCCGAACTGAACTCCATAAGCCAAGGTAGATTCATAAGTTGGTTTGTCTTCTTCGTTTTCTTCGGAAAGAGAATTTAATGGAATGTCGGCCTCTAAAGATAAAGCCATCGAGTTTTTTGAATTATTGAAAAAGCTGAACATGGTTCCAGCTTGTAGCGCGTTTATATGATAAGAAGCTTCTTCGCCTTTGGTATGAGAATAACTGTAACCAGCTGAAACTTGAAATCCATCTAAGATCCCGTATTCCATTTCAAAACCTGCCGAGTTTCCCAATTCTTCGTCAGCTTCCAAATGAAAATAACTTCCGGTTAATTGAATTTCATTCTTTTCCTGCACATACACTGTAGTAGAAAATGGAAATTCCTGAATTAGTTGTTGAAAAGTGTTTTCTTCCTCTTGTTCTTGCGCAAAGGAAGACAAACTGAAAAGTCCAAAAACAAATGAAAATGCTATGAGGCTTATGCTTTGAGATTTCATCGCTATAAATTTTATACAACGAAGGAAATTAAAATCTACCTAATAAATACCAACTCGTTTTCTTTTTGTGAATACTTTAAGCTAAACTCATATCCTTCATAATCGAAGCCTTTTAAGTCCTCTACCGTTTCCACATTTTTATCTATGATATAGCGCACCATAGAACCTCTAGCTTTTTTAGCGTAGAAGCTAACAATTTTTAATTTCCCTTTTGTAAGATCCTTAAAAACTGGAGTGATCACGGTCGCTTTTAATTTTTTAGTATCTACTGCTTTAAAATATTCGTTGCTGGCAAGGTTGATAAAAAGCTCCTCTTTTTTCATTTCCTTATTTAGAGAATCTGTAATTTTCTTCTGCCAGATCTCGTAAAGATTGCTTTTTGAATATAAGCCTACGTTGGTACCCATTTCCAATCTATATGGCTGCATTAGATCCAGAGGTCTTAAAACTCCGTAAAGTCCAGAAAGAATTCTTAATTTATCCTGAAGTGAATCTAACTTATCTATCGGTAAGGTATAAGCATCTAAACCGGTATAAACATCTCCATCGAAAGCATACATCGCGGGCCTTGAAGTTTCTTTGGTATGTTCTTCTTGAAAATCTTTATATCTGCCGTAATTAAGATCTGCCAATTTATCGCTAATGTCCATAAGTTCTGCAACTTCATTCTTAGTCATTCTAGCCATTTTACGATTTATCTTGATCGCAGTATCTAAAAATTGAGGCTGAGTTGCACGAGTAGTTGGCAATTTAGTTTCGAAGTCTAGACTTTTAGCGGGGGATAAAACAATTTTCATATAGTGTTGAAGTTTTTTTAAAACGGGAATAAAAGAATTTTTCCTGAATTTGAGTTTAAAAATAACAAACTTGAGTTTGTTTTAAAACCGATCGAGAAATTTCTTATCGATAGAAGTATCGACAGATTTTATGCTGAAATACTGATTTTGCGTGAGGGATCGAGGGATTGTTGAAGCTCTCCCGATTTTTATCGGGAAGCGACTCCCGAAAGCCAGACCCCATTTCTGGGGTCACGCCCTAAGAATCTATATAATCTTTCTGATTTGAAGAATATTTCCTCCATTTCTCGATACATTCCTGCATATCTAATGGCACTTCAGAATCGAAACTCATCCATTCCTTAGTTTCTGGATGTACAAAACCTAATGTTTTAGCATGTAAAGCTTGTCTTGGCAAGATCTTGTAGCAGTTAGCTACAAATTGTTTGTATTTACTAAAAGTAGTTCCTTTAAGTATTTTCTCACCTCCATAACGCTCATCGTTAAATAAGGTATGTCCAATATGCTTCATATGCACACGGATCTGATGCGTTCTTCCGGTTTCCAGTTTACAGGAAACCAAGGTTACATAACCAAGACGCTCCAGAACTTTATAATGGGTAACTGCAGGTTTTCCTTGCTCATCTTGATCGTCTGTATACACCGTATTTTGTAATCTGTTCTTTGGATGTCTACCAATATTACCTTCTATAGTTCCTTCTTCTTCTTCCACATTTCCCCAAACAATGGCGATATACTCGCGAGAACTGGTCTTTTTGAAGAATTGTTTAGAAAGATGCGTCATGGCAGCTTCAGTCTTAGCAATAACCAAAAGTCCGCTGGTATCTTTATCTATTCTATGCACCAATCCCGGGCGCTCGCTGCTGTTGTTAGGCAAATTATCTATATGAAAGATAAGCGCATTTATTAGCGTACCACTGTAATTTCCATGTCCAGGGTGAACTACCATTCCGGCTGGTTTGTTTATTACCATTAGAGAATCGTCTTCATAAACGATATTTAATGGAATATCTTCTGGAGTAAGCAAAAATTCATACGGTGGATGCTCGAACATCACCTGTACAACATCTCCCGGTTTTACTTTATAATTAGATTTTACAATGGCGCCATTCACATAGATATTTCCATCTTTTGCTGCCTTCTGAATTTTACTTCTAGTGGCATTTTCGATGTAATTCATAAGGTATTTATCTACCCTAAGTGGTGTTTGGCCTTTGTCGGCGGTAAATTTATAGTGTTCGTAAAGATCGTCGTCTTGAGTGTCTTCTAGCTCTGGATCTGTATTAGAATTCGTCATTAGTTTCTGTATCATTGTAGTTCTCTCCTTCATCTATGCTATCATTTTCCTCTAGATCTCCGGTATATCTTCCGGATCCATCTCCAAGAACAAGATCAATTTTTGCGGTTTTCATAAGTTCGTCTCCCGGTTCAACCAGTTTTCCCTTATGTCTTAATTCTAATACGGCATCTTTAGCGATGTCTGGCTTATAGGTTACAGATCCGATCTCGAATCCTAAAGAGCGTAAAGTTGGTTCTACCTGCCTTCTAGTTCTTCTAATAAGATCTGGAATCTTTACGTTTCCGTAACCTGAAGGATTTAATGTGATGTATATTTTCCTATTTTCTTTTACAAATCTGCCAGGAAGCGGCACTTGGTCTATCACTGAATATTTTGGATAATCTGGATTGTAGTTAGCAGAGTCTAAGATCTCATATCTAAGATCCATTTCATCTAGTTTTAGCTCTACTCTATCCAAAGATAATTTAGCCAAATCCGGCACTTCTATTCTCTCATCCTGATTGGTAGTGATATCTAGCCATTGCATGGTTAGAAAAGCAAGCACGATAAGTGCAACAATTGCCAAACCTATTTGAATTAAAAAGGTCTTGCTGAAGATAAATCTAAATAGGCTCATAAATTATTTTATAATAGGCAAAGATATAAAAACGCTACGGTTTTGGTAGCACACAGTATTAGTCATATTTTTGTTAACGTAAATTAAAGGTGTTTATTTAATATGAAGAAAAGAATCGCCATTGCCATGGGAGGGTATTCTAGCGAATACAGGATCTCTATTAACAGCGGAAACGTGGTCTATAAGAATTTAGATCGTTCTGTGTATGAACCTTATCGAGTTCATATCATGCAAAATGAATGGTTTGTTGTTGCAGATGATGACACCCCATATCCAATAAACAAAAGCGATTTTACAGTAAAGATAAAAGATAAGGTGATCCAGTTCGATTGTGTTTTCAACACCATTCACGGAACTCCAGGTGAGAACGGACTTTTACAAGCGTATTTAGATTTAGTTGGCATACCGCAAACTTCTTGCGGATTTTATCAAGCTGCTCTTACTTTTAATAAACGCGATCTTATAAGTGTTTTAAAGCCCTACGGAATTAAAACAGCAGTAAATTATTTTCTGAATCAAGGAGATGAGGTGAAAGTAGATGAAATTGTAAAAAAGGTAGGTTTACCATGTTTTGTAAAAGCAAATAAAGCAGGAAGCAGCTTTGGAATTACCAAGGTGAAAGCTTCAGAAGATCTGGAACAAGCAGTAAAAGTTGCGTTAAAAGAAGATGATGAAGTGATTATCGAATCTTTTTTAGATGGAACTGAAGTTTCTGTAGGTGTTATTAGATATAACGGTGAAATCTTGGCGTTACCGGTAACAGAGATCGTTTCAGAAAATGAATTCTTCGATTATGAAGCTAAATATTTAGGAAAATCTGAAGAGATCACTCCTGCAAGAATTACAGATGAACAAACACAAACTGTTCAGGAAATCGCAAAAATGATCTACTCTAAACTGAAGATGAAAGGGTTTACAAGATCTGAGTTTATTTTTCATAATAATGAACCACATTTTATTGAAATGAATACCACTCCAGGTTTAAGTGAAGCAAGTATTTTACCTCAACAAGCAGAAAAAGCTGGCATTAGTTTACCGCAACTTTTTGGGAGCGCTATTGAAGCAGCTTTAAAGTTTTAAGTAGGTAATAAGAATCGATTTTATATATCTTTGATAATTCAGCATTAAAAAAAAGTAGATGAGAAGAGCAGTTTTTCCAGGATCTTTTGACCCAATTACCCTTGGGCATGTAGATATTTTAGAACGCGCTTTACCTCTATTTGATGAAATAATTCTTGCCATTGGCAGTAATGCAGATAAAAAATACATGTTCTCTTTAGAAGAGCGAGTACAATTTTTAGAAGAAACTTTTAAAGGTGAAGCGAAGATCAAAGTTGAAACTTACGAGGGTTTAACCGTAGATTTCTGCAAAAAAATGGATGCGTCTTTTATACTCCGCGGCTTAAGAAACAGCATCGATCTGGAATTTGAAAAGACCATTGGACAAACCAATTATAAAATGGCAGGAATTGAAACCGTCTTTTTAATTTCTTCTTCCGGAAAAGGGCATATTTCTTCTTCTGTAGTGCGTGATGTTCGTAAAAATGGTGGAGACTATTCTTTTATGGTTCCTAAAGCGGTGAAATAGCACATAGTTATCTTAAACTAATATCATCCTGAGCATGGCGAAGGATCTCCGTGAACTAATGACTTCTCGACTTCGCTCGAAGTAACAAATTACTCGGTTGTCATCCTGTCCCGATAGCTATCGGGATGTCGAAGGATATATTTTAATAAATATACTATTACAAATGAGATTCCTCCTTTCGTCGGAATGACAATCTATGCAGATGTCATCCTGTCCCGATAGCTATCGGGATGTCGAAGGATCTTTTTGAATTAATGACATCTCGACTTCGCTCTTAGTGACAACATTCTGAGCCTGTCGAAGGATCTCATCCATCCCAATACATTTTATTAAAACAAATAATTAATTCCTGCGCCGATAAAATAATTTCTTGGATTTCCAGGGTAATAATATCTTGGAGCGGAATTTCCAAAACCAACAGCATTCGGTAATACGCTAGACGCATATTTATCATCAAGAACATTATTTATTCCGCTTGAAATTGTTGCCTGCATTTTATCAAAAATCTTAAAATGATATTGAGCATTTAGATCTACAACCTGATAATTCTGAGTGTTTAGTGTATTAGCATCGTTCAACATAATCTCTCCTACTGACAATAGATTGGTGGAAAGCGAGAAATTACTTCCATAAGCAATTTCAAACCCTGTATTTAAAGTGCTGCTTGGAACGCCCGGTAACTTGTTCCCGCTGTAATCTACGTCTCTATTAGTAAAGTCTTCAAACTTAAAATAGTTAAAAGATGCATTGAAATATGGTTTTACGTTGATCTTGGATGCAAGATCAAAATTGTATTTTAAAAATAATTCCACACCGTTATGATTCGAACGTCCGGCATTTATCCCCACATACTGATCTTCAGAAATTCTTTGCGCCACTAAAAGATCTTTTACCTGAATGGAATAAACCGCGATCTGGGTATATAATGAATTGTTGAGCCAATTCCCTTTAAAACCTACTTCATAATTAATTCCTTTTTCAGTTCTTAGATCGGTATTAATCAATCCTTCGGGTGTTAAGGTTTCTTCCACGGTTGGTGTAGAAAAACCATGACTTATAGAGGCATACCCATTTTTTCCGGTAGATAATTCATAAGAAAAAGCAAGTCTTGGAGAAAAAACAGTTTCAAAGCGATAATCTCCAGATTGATCAATTGCATTTTGTGGAAACTTATCTTTCAAACTATACTGCGTAGAATTCACATTAAACCCAGTTTCCAAACTTAACTTTTCTGAAAGAGAAATATTTAATTGAGAGAATAGGTTTGCATAATTCCTTTTTTGATCATTATCGCTTAATCTAGCTCCCTGAATACTGCCTTCATCTTCAAAATCTTGATACAGATTCTCGAAAGTCTGCATATAATATTGTTCTGAATAATATTCTCCTCCAAAACTCAGTTGAGAGCTTTTACTGAACAAATCCAGATCTAAATTAAATTTAGTTCGAACGCCTGAAGCTAGCTTTTTCTCTTTCAAGATATTAAAAGGTCGCGGCTCATAGCCTTCTCTAAAATTTAAATATACACTGGTAAGATTGCTTAAATTTTCTGAAAAATTATATTGGTATGAAATGCCGAAAAGTGCTTTATTGTAAGATTCGTATCCTTTAGATTGATTCCAAGTAAAAGCTGCAGAAGTAGGATCATTTAGAAAATCTTCCTCATTTATAGAACTAGGAATAAAGGCTTTTAATTTGGTATAATTACCGATAAAAGAAAGTTTGTTGTTCTTATGAGTGTATATGTTGGCATTTACAAAGGCAGATCTTTTTCTGAAGTTACCATTCTCCCTGTAACCATCACTTTTCAACTCATTAAATGTGGTGAAAATGGATACTTTATCTGTTCCATGGGAAGCTGAAATAGTTTTATTAATGGTTTCAAAACTTCCATATTGAGAAGATATATTCAGATTAGTTTCGTCCACATTCGCATCTTTTCCGAAGATATTTATTACACCTCCCAAACCTGCTCCAAAAATACTGGAAGAAGGTCCTTTAATTATTTCGATCTTCGATATGGATTCTGGATCCAGATCATCCAAGGTAAGATCTCCTTCTGCAGTTGTTAAAGGAATTCCGTTGAAATAAGCTTGAATCCTATTCGTACTGTATTGCGACCTTGCTCCTATTCCACGTATATTTAACTTCGTGGTATTCAAAGCCCCCTGATTCACATAAATTCCCGGAACCGTATTTAAAACCTGTACAAAGTTAGATCTATCTACCTTTGAAAGATCTTTTTCATCGATCACACTAATGGCAGCCGGAGTTCTTTGTAAGCTGTTTGGAATTAAGGTGCTATTTATAACTACTTCAGAAAGTTGTTCTGAAGAGTTCTTCAGATAAATTTCTATTGAAGGCTCAAAGCTTTCTAAAGAAACAATTTGCGTTGTATAATTTAATGCTGAAACTTTTAAAGACGCCGGAAAGGAATTAGCAGCTATTTCGAAAGAACCGTTGGCATTAGAAAAAACTGCAACTTCAGAATTTATATCGAAAATCTTAGCGTTTTCGATAGGTTCTAAAGTTGCAGCATCTATTATTAAGCCTTTAATTTTTTGTGCAGAAACTGTTGAAATTCCCATCAACAGTGCCAACACAAATAGAATGTTTTTCAATATGTTATATTTATTCAGCTGAAACTTTCCAGATTACGTTAGAATCGTCATCATTTACTAATAAAGATCCATCAGGCAACGTGGTAACTCCAACCGGTCTCCCGTGAACCTCACCAGTTTGTTCATTAGAAATAAATCCAGTCAAGAAATCTTCTGGTGTTTGTGGCACTCCATTTACAAAAGGAACAAACATTACTTTGTATCCCGATAAAGGATCTCTGTTCCATGAACCATGCTGACCTACAAAAGCTCCATTTTTATATTTTTGAGGAAATGCGTCTCCAGTATAAAAAGTGAAACCTAGAGAAGCAGTGTGAGGACCCACAGAAACATCTGGAATAATAGCTTTTTCCACCAAGTCGTTATGCGGAGCATCTTCCCATCTCGGGTCTTTAATATCGCCATAATAAGAATAAGGCCAACCGTACCAGCCACCTTCTTTAACGCTAGTGATATAATCTGGAACTAAATTGTTCCCTAATTTGTCTCTTTCATTTACTGCAGTCCATAACTCTCCGGTTACAGGATTCCAATCCATTCCCACCGGATTTCTCAAACCGCTAGCATATATTTTTTCATTAGAACCATCAGGATCTATCTCTAAGATACCTGCTCTTCTAACCTCTTTATCCATTCCATATTCCCCAACATTACTTGCAGAACCTACAGATATGTAAATTTTACTCCCATCTTTGGAAGCTAATAAATTACGAGTCCAGTGATTATTGTAACCTCCTGCTGGAAGATCTACAATTTTTTCTCCATCTCCGGAAAGTTCAAGATCACCTTCAGAATAAGCATATCTGTATAATCCATCGGTATTCGCGATGTAGAAATAGTTATTTAAAACAAGCATTCCAAAAGGTTGATTCAAATCACCTTTAAACTCACCTCTGTGCTCTGCAACTCCATCAAAATTCTCATCTCTTATAATGGTAATTCTGTTTGCGCTATTTCTAGTATTAGATTCAACTACAAAAACATCATTGTTTGGCGCTACGTATGTCCATCTAGGATGTTGAAAATTTTCTGCAAATACTTCAACCTTAAATCCAGCAGGTGCTTTTGGCATTTCTCCTTCTTTCCAGCCAATAACTTTACTTACTTTTTGAATAGATTTTGTATGAAATGGCGCTGGAAGTTCCACTTTTCCAGCAGTAGTTTCAACAACATTTACCGGGCGTTGGGATAATTCTTGCTTTTCTTGGTCTGATAATTCTTTTACCTCCTTCATCTGAGCACAGGAAACCATTGTAGCTCCTAGAAATAATCCAAATAGTAATTTTTTCATGCTTTTTATTTTTTTCAAAAATAACCCAGAAAAGCCGCTGAATAAAATTTTATAAAAAGATTAGGGATACTTTAACTAACTCATATATTAGTGCATTATATAATAGTTTTGGCAGCTATTGCAGTTTTAACTAAGTTTATAGCATAAATAGGATTATTTCTTATGAAGAGAATTTTAATAGCTTCCCTAATTGCGTGTTTATTTATTTCTTGCGATCTATCTAAATACAAGCTTATAAAAGAATATAATTTTGAAACCTTATTCGAGAAATCTGGAGGGAAACAAACCCCAACCTATCCGGAAGTAATAGATTACTATAAAGAATTAGATGATGCTTTTGGTAGCATAGAACTTCAAGAATTTGGGACAACCGACAGCGGTGAACCTTTACATCTTGCCATATTTAGTCCTTCAGAAAATTTTAATCTAGACGATATTAGGGAGAATTATACTATTATACTTATCAATAACGGAATACATCCGGGAGAAAGTGACGGGATAGATGCCACAATGATGCTTTTTAGGGATCTTGCGCAAGATTCTATTACTGTCCCAAAAAACACCATTATTGCCACCATTCCTGTTTATAACATAGGCGGTGCACTAAATAGAAATTCGGCAACCAGAACTAATCAGAATGGACCAGAAGAATACGGATTTAGGGGTAATGCCAGAAACTACGATCTAAATAGAGATTTTATAAAAGCTGACACCAAGAACACTCGCGCTTTCTACGAGATCTTTCAGACGGTAAAACCAGACATTTTTGTGGATACTCACGTTAGTAATGGTGCAGATTATCAATATACCCTTACCCATCTTTTCACTCAGCACGATAAACTTGGTGGAGAATTAGGAGATTATATTCAGGAAAAAATGATGCCGGCTTTAGAAACTTCCCTTTGGGAAAATGAATGGGATATCACTCCTTATGTAAATGTTTTTAATGAAGTTCCAGAAAATGGGTTTACCCAATTTCTAGACAGTCCAAGATATTCTACCGGCTATACTACCCTTTATAATACTTTGGGACTTATGATTGAAACTCATATGCTAAAGCCATATAAAAAACGAGTTTTAGGTACCTACAGAACGCTACAATCTATTTTAGAAATTGCTGAAAGAGATCGGGAAAAAATAAAAGATCTTAGAGCTAGAGCACAACGTAAGTACTTAACAGAGCGCTTTTATCCTGTAAATTACAAAGTAGATAGCAGTCAGATTTCTACGTTAAAGTTTAAAGGCTATGAAGGAGAAAATATTCCTAGTGAGATCACGGGAAGCCCGAGATTAAAATATGACCGTTCTAAACCTTTTACCAAAGATGTAGATTATTATAACAATTTTATTGCTGAAGATAAAATTGAGATCCCTCGCGCATATATTATTCCTCAAGGTTGGTGGAACGTGATAGATATTTTAAAGGCCAATAAGGTTGAAATGATCCCGTTTAAGCAGGATACTACCTTAGCGGTGGAGGTTTATCATATAGAAGATTATGATACAGCATCAAGCGCATATGAAGGGCATTACCCTCACTCCAATACCAAAGTGAGTAAAACTTTAGATAGTGTTTCGTTTAGAAAGGGAGATCTATATGTGAAGAGTTTTCAACCAGCTGTGCGTTATTTAATTGAAACTTTGGAGCCAACTACTACAGATTCATTTTTCAACTGGAACTTTTTCGATACCGTTTTACAACAGAAAGAAGGATTCTCTCCGTATGTGTTTGAAGATATAGCCAAAGATCTATTAGAAAATGTTCCTGCCTTAAAAGAAGAGTTTATAGCAAAGAAAAAATCTGATAAAGAATTCTCGAAGAACTGGTATTCGCAACTGGAATGGCTGCACAAAAAATCTGAACATATGGAGTCAGCCTATCTACGCTACCCTATCTTTAGGGTGAGTCGTTAAATATTCCTTTGGAAAAAGCAATTTAATATTAGCGTAAGATTTGGTTAGGGCTTTTTGAGACTTGGCGAAATTCTTCCATTTTGCTTTCTTAATGCCTTCGGCTTGTTCTGGCACAAGATCTCCTTTAAAAGTGGTTTTCATTTCGTACCAGTGCGTCACCTTCAACCTGTATTTATCCTTGCGTTTAAATATGTGATAGGTCTTTCGCATAAATCTAACGATCTCCAGATCTTGAACACCGGTCTCCTCCATCACCTCTCTAATAGCAGACTCTTCCAAACCTTCATTCTTTTCGGTTCTTCCTTTCGGTAAATCCCAGCGCTTGTTTCTGTAAATAAAAAGAATTTCTCTATTCTCATTAAAAACCATTCCACCTGCGGCAGTTACTACAGGAAGTTTCTTTAGCAAATGCTTTAAAAGTTTCTCCTCTTTATCATGATATAGATTTACATAAAGTAATTCTCCATCCATGATTTGTTGGATTATCTTCTTCAGCTTCACAGTCTTAATTGGGAATGCGCTGTAATTTTCGCCTATTTCTTTTTTGGTTGAAAGAATAATAGGGATATCATTTACAAAAACTTTATACATTTGCAGTATGATTTTAAATAAAGAAACAGCAATAAAAACTGCTGAATTGCTTCTGCAAATTAAAGCAATTAAATTAGAACCACAACAACCCTTTACTTGGGCAAGTGGATGGAAATCTCCTATTTATTGTGACAATAGGATTATCCTATCTTATCCAGCAATAAGAAATTACATTAGAGAACAATTTGCCAGGCAGATTGAAGACCTTTATGGTAAACCAGATGTGATAGCAGGTGTTGCCACCGGTGCTATAGGCATTGGGATGTTGGTAGCAGAATATATGAATTTACCTTTTGTATATGTGCGTCCAGAAGCCAAAGGTCACGGTAGAAAAAACCAGATCGAGGGTCAATTGGAAAGCGGGCAAACCGTTGTGGTAATAGAAGATCTTATAAGCACTGGGAATAGCAGCTTAAATGCTATTAAAGCTTTGGAAGAAGCTAACGTAAACATTAAAGGTTTACTTGCTATTTTCTCTTATGGATTTGATGTTGCTGAAGAAAATTTTAAAAATGCAAAGGTAGAATTGCACACCTTGGGCAATTACGAGTATTTAATTGAAACTGCCTTAAAAACTAATTATATCACTACTGCGGAAGCAGAAACTTTAAAAACCTGGAGACAAGATCCCAGCAAATGGAACCAATAGTATGAATTTAGAAAGTCCAAAAGTAACCACAAGCAAGAGTCAGCAAGAACTCTATAATTTTTTAACCAATGTTGAAAATTATAAGCAGTTAATGCCGGAGAGTATGGAAAAATTTGAAGTAACCGCTCCAGACACCTTTTTATTCAGTTTAAAAGGAATGCCAGAAATTGAATTAGCGATCACAGAAACAGTGGAACCAGATCTAGTTGTTTTAGGATCTACCTCAGAAAAATTAAATTTCTCATTAAACATTGTGATTGAAGCTAACGGAGATCAGAGTGACGCACAAATGTTATTCGACGGGAAGTTCAATGCTATGATGGCAATGATGGTGAAAAGCCCATTAAAGAAGTTTATTACATCGTTAAGCGAAAGTATCTCGACACTTTAAAAAAGCAGTTTCAGTTCTTTAAGATCGAATGTTCGAAGAGCTTCATCTTCAACTTGAACTTTTAAAAGACCTGAAGGTGTAACCCCTAAAATAATACCAGTAAGCAAGCTTCCATTTTTCAATTGAAAGGTGGAAGCTTTATTTTTTCTGAAAAGCGTATTTTCATACTTCCCTAAAACTCCAGAAAAATAAGAATCGGTTTTTGGTGAGATCATTTTTTCTAAATTCCGAAGAAGAATTGCCAACACTTCATCTGTAGAATATAAATTGCCTGTAAGATTCGTTAAAGAAGTTGCTTTCGGCAAATCTTCAAACTGAACCTGATTTATATTAAGGCCAATTCCAATAATAGAAGCTGCTATCTTGTTGTTAGAAATGATGTTTTCTATAAGCACGCCACCAATCTTATAATTTTCTGCCATTATGTCGTTTGGCCATTTCAACTTTAAATTGTTAATTTTTAATTCATTTAAGGCGGAAATTATTTGCAATCCTACGCCGGCACTAATCAAGAACTGGTCTTGAATTGCAACTTGTGGCAAAGGAAAAACTAGGCTAAAAGTGAGGTTTTCACCCGCATTAGAAACCCAAGTTGCGCCGCGCTGTCCTCGCCCGTTTGTCTGGTGGTTTGTTAAAATACAAACCGGCTCTGCATTCTTGTTAGATTGAAACCATTCTCTAGCCAGTGTATTTGTAGACTCGGTGGCATTAACTTTGATTATACGCATAGGAATAATTGGACTTAGGAATGGTGTTAAATGTTTGTACTAACAGACCATGAAAAAGACTAAAAAGTAATAACTTTGCGTAAAGAAATAAATTTAATGGCAAAAAAAGAAACGAACAACGATCAACTTATTGCTCATATCATAAAAGGAATTGAAGAAGTTAAAGGAAATGATATCGATATCCTTGACTTAAGGGACATTGAAAACACTGTTTGTGATTATTTCGTTATCTGTAATGGTACTTCGAATACTCAGGTAAACGCCATTGTAAACTCCGTGCAAAAAATTGTAAGTAAAGCTCTTAAAGATAAGCCTTGGCATATCGAAGGAAGCGACAATGCCGAATGGGTACTTATGGATTATGTGAATGTTGTAGTTCACGTATTCCAGAAACACATTAGGGAATATTACGATATAGAAAGTTTGTGGGGAGATGCTAAGATTACCTCTATCGAAACCAAGTATTAAAAACTAATTAGAAAAGAATGGCTAAACAGCAACCAAATAAAAAAATAGAACCTAAGAAACCTAAGTTCAGTGCATATTGGATTTATGGGGCTATTATTATTGTTTTTTTAGGGATCAATTTTTTTGGGGGATCAGGTTTTAATGAACCGGCTAAAACAAATCCGGCAGAATTTGAATCGTACCTGAAAGACGGAGATGTAAAAAAAGTAGTAATTGTAAATAGAAATCAGGCTAAGGTCTATCTTACAGATGAAGCTAAAGCCAAGGATATTCATAAGAAGACTGGAGATGGTGAAATTTTTGCAACCGGAGATAGTCCAGATTACAGCTTTGAATTTGGAGACCTTCAGAATTTTGAAAATAAAATTCAGGAAGTAAAAAAAGAATATAATTTAGATACGTTTGTTACTTACAATACCGAATCTAACGTACTTGGGGAGATCATACTTACCTTATTGCCATTTGTGCTAATAATAGGTATCTGGATCTTTATAATGCGTAAAATGAGCTCTGGTGGTGGAGGTGGTCCTGGTGGACAGATCTTTAACATTGGGAAATCTAAAGCAAAGTTATTCGATCAGAATACCGATGTAAAAACATCATTTAAAGATGTTGCAGGTTTAGAAGGAGCAAAAGAAGAAATACAAGAAATCGTAGACTTCCTGAAAACTCCAGAAAAATACACTTCTCTTGGAGGGAAAATTCCGAAAGGAGCACTTCTTGTAGGTCCTCCGGGAACGGGTAAAACCTTATTAGCAAAAGCGGTGGCTGGAGAAGCAAAAGTGCCATTTTTCTCTTTATCTGGTTCAGATTTCGTAGAGATGTTTGTGGGAGTTGGAGCTTCTAGAGTAAGAGACTTGTTTAAACAAGCAAAGGAAAAATCACCTTCAATTATATTTATCGATGAGATAGATGCTATTGGTAGAGCTAGAGGAAAAAATAATTTCTCAGGATCTAATGATGAGCGTGAAAACACATTGAATCAGTTATTAACTGAAATGGATGGTTTTGGAACCAACACTAACGTAATTGTTATTGCTGCTACCAACCGTGCAGATGTATTGGACAAAGCATTAATGAGAGCTGGTAGATTTGACAGACAGATCTTTGTAGATCTTCCAGATGTT
>CAZWSP010000027.1:0-26499 GCA_964636585.1 uncultured Antarcticibacterium sp. | reverse complement strand
AGCCGATAAGAAAATGAAGGAACTTAGGGAGGAAAACGAACAAGTGATTCATGTAGAATTCGATTACAGGATCGAAGAAGTTGCGTTACTGGCAATTCCTAACTTAGTTTCTGCTAAAAATCTAGGTGGTTTTCATTACGAGCTAAAATTTGATACCGCTAAAGATATGCGCCCTGCAGTATTCGATTTCGCACATGATAACGGACTAAAAACGCTTCAGCTAAATAGAAAATCTAAGAATTTAGAAACCTTATTTTCAGAACTTACTACTCAAAAATAACTCTTCCGGTATAATATTCATCCACATCAACCACGGGAGGTCTATTCTTTGAAATAATATTTCCGCTGCTGCGCAGTTCTGCATTCAGCTTTTCCACAGGATAAATGATCATTTTGTTGGTTCCTCTATGAAAGATTTGATAGTTATTAACGAGAAGTTCTGGAGCGTCTAAACGTCCATCGCCTGCTGCAAAGAACACATTAAAAGTATCCACCTTTCCTTTTAGAAAGTAATTGGAAACGTTATCATTAGTGATCCTTAAATTCTGAACATCCAGATCCAGAATAAAGTCGCCATCGGTATGTATAGATAAATCGTTTTCTTGATTTACAGAAAGCAAATAAAGATCGTCTAATTTTAGCGTTCCTATAGATTCTATAGAACTTCCGCTACTGTTCTGAAGCCATTTAAGATCTGGTGTTGTTACATATACTTTGGTAAGCTCGTAGTCTCTTACCAGATTACAAGAAGTCACAAGACGAATGCTCAATATGTTGTAGATAACTTCAACAGAAACATCTTTTCTAAGATTTTTACCCGTTTCTATCACCACTTTTTGAACAGGGCCTTGCTGAATATAAAGCTTTACCCGTTCGTACACTATTATTTCATTAAATAGATCTACCGCAACTTCATCTTGCAAAATTTCTCCTGCTTTTTTAAAACATCCAGGAGCATCTTCCTTATCACAAGCTGTGATAATTAAAATCGCAAATACTATCAATATCTTTTTCATAATCGGTATCCTATTGAAAATTCTACTGCTTCGGCATTTGCAGCATGAGAGCGTACAGTTGCTGAAGCCCACCAGTGATCACTTATTTTACGTTGCAAACCCAATCTATTATAAACCCGTTCTACATAATTATCATATGGGTAATATGCATAATATCCAACTTGAGTGATCAAAGACATTTTATTGAAGGTAAGTTGGTGGCCTACAAAAACTCCTACCCTTTTTGAATCTTCATCGCCAACGGTTTGTCCCTGCGGAAAAGCAACAGATTGAAAATAAATAAATTCTTCTAATGCTCTAGAGAAGAAAACTTCTGCTCCTGCTTGCAGGGTGCTCTTCTTATTGATCACCTTATCTGCAAAACCAGTCACCGTTAAAAATGGATATTGTTTAGAGCCAATTACCCCAGTAGTATTTACACCACCTCGCAAAGCGAAATTATAATGAATAGGCTCGGTATGTTTTTTCTCTTTTGGATCCTTTTCTATATAATCCGGAACATTTTCGTAGTCTAAAAGGTAATTAAGTCCCAAGTTGAAAGTGAAGGTATTCGTGCTATTATTTGGCGATTTAAAGTCGGCATTAGAATAATGGATCACAGAAATCCCAGCTTGCACGCCCAGTCCTTTATAAATATTCTGCTTGTTAAGATTACCCATTAAATAGGTTGAACTCAACAATCTAGATCCATAGGCATTGTTGATATAATTGGTCTCTGAGTTGTAGGGATTGGTGGCATAAGCCATCCCTTGACCAATACGAAACATTAAAATTCGCTTAAAAAAGTAAAAATTGAAATGTGCATACAAGGCATAATTCTCACCTAAATAATCGTTTTTCATATTTTGATAAGAAAACGAATATCCAAAATCTGGGAAATTATATCGTGCTTCCCAATCTTCCAAACCGTAGGTCTTTCTGTTAAAACTCAGAATTACTCCCGTAGGATGTCCCGTGATAAGATGTGCTATATCGGGATTATGCTCTAGTATAGAACCATAAAAATAGTTAGCATCAAAAGCGTAATACTTTCTTATCTCTTCTTGAGCATGGGTTGCTGTAGAAAAAATTAGAAGAAGGGCAAGTAAACATTTTTTCATAGAGGGCAAATCTAATCTATTAATTTAAAAAACCGAAGCCGCAATTTTATGAATATTTGTACTCTTACCCATAGAATAATAGTGCAATACCTCTGCTCCAGAATTAATAAGTTCTTTGCTTTGGGCAGTACACCATTCTATTCCAACTTCTCGAACTTCCAGATCGGTTTTACATTTAACCACTGCTTTTATTAGTGCTTCTGGAAGATCTACATGAAACCTGTGAGGAATATTGGTAAGTTGTCTTTTAGTAGCAATGGGTTTAAGGCCTGGAATGATTGGAACCGTGATCCCGCTTTTTCTGCATTTATCTACAAACTCGAAATATTTTGCGTTATCATAGAACATTTGAGTAACCACATATTGCGCTCCGGAAGCTACTTTTGCCTTTAGTTTTTTGATATCGTTATCCAGGCTTGGCGCTTCCATATGTTTTTCTGGATATCCTGCCACACCTACGCAAAAATTTGTTGCGTGGTTTTTTTCTGAAGGTGCATCCAGATAATATCCATTATTCATTTCTTGAATTTGCTTCACAAGGTCTGAAGCAAAATTATTTCCTTTAGGCTCGGGTTTAAAATAGGTTTCATTCTTAACAGCATCTCCTCGCAAGGCCATTACGTTATCTATTCCCAAGAAATCCAGATCTATTAGAAAATTCTCGGTATCCTCTTTTGTGAAACCACCACATAAAATATGTGGAACTGCGTCTATTCCATATTTATTCTGAATTGCTGCACATATCCCAACTGTTCCCGGTCTTTTTCTAACCACTCTTCTTTCCAAAAATCCGTTGGCTTGCTCTATATACACATATTCCTCCCTATGATAGGTAACATCTATAAATGGTGGTTTAAATTCTATAAGCGGATCTATTCCATCAAAAATCGATTTAATGTTTTGCCCTTTTAAAGGTGGTAATATTTCAAAAGAAAACACGGTCTTTCCTTTAGATGCTGCTATATGTTCTGTTATTTTCATTGTTTTATTGATCTGAAATTGAAGGATTCAACCATTTTTCTGCTTTTTCAAAAGAAATATCTTTTCTTTTTGCAAAATCGTGCACCTGATCTAATTTTATCTTTCCAAGCCCAAAGTATTTAGCTTCTGGGTTTCCGAAATAATATCCACTTACACTTGCGGCGGGCCACATAGCCAAACTATCTGTTAGTTTTACACCGATGTTTTCTTCTACTTTAAGCACTTCCCAAATTGTAAGTTTTTCTAAATGATCCGGACATGCAGGATATCCAGGCGCAGGACGAATCCCTTTATAGGATTCCCTTATAAGATCTTCGTTAGAAAGCGCTTCGTTATGTGCATAACCCCAATCTTCTGTTCGCACCTTTTTGTGTAAATATTCTGCAAAAGCTTCAGCTAATCTATCAGCCAAAGCTTTTACCATGATCGAATTATAATCGTCTAAATTCTTCTCAAATTCAGTAGCGAGTTCTTGAGTACCAAAACCTGTACTCACGCAAAAGCAGCCAATATAATCTTGAATTCCAGATTCCTTTGGCGCAATAAAATCGGCTAAAGCGAAATTTGGCTTCCCTTCATATTTTTTAAGCTGTTGCCTTAAGGTTCTAAAAACTGTTGTTTTTTCCTGATCACCTTCAGAATATGTGAACTCTATATCATCTTCCCCTACCGTATTCGCTTCAAATAATCCAAAAATAGCTTTTGCCTTTAGTAACTTATCCTGTAAGATCTTTTTCAATAACTGCTGACCGTCTTTAAATAAAATAGTTGCTTGTTCCCCAACCACCTCATCTGTTAAGATCGCTGGATATTTACCATGCAGATCCCAACTTCTGAAAAATGGAGTCCAATCTATAAAAGGAACTAATTTTTCAAGATCCAGATCTTCGATCACCTGAACCCCGAGCTTTTTTGGCTCTATTATTTCTGAAGCTTTCCAATTGATCTTGAACTTATTTTCTCTAGCCAACGCAAGCGGAAGAAAATCTTTCACCTTACTGCGCTTTAAAAAGTTAGTTCTAAAAACTTCGTAATCCAGTTTTATGTCTTTAAAATATTGTTTAGAAGTTTCTTTTTTCAGCAGATCGTTTACCACATTCACTGCTCGAGAGGCATCATTCACATGAATTACAGCGTGATTGTAATGGGGATCTATCTTCACCGCGGTATGCGCTTTTGAAGTTGTAGCGCCACCAATTAACAAAGGCACCGAAAAATTTTGGCGTTGCATCTCCTTTGCCAAATAAACCATTTCATCTAAAGATGGAGTAATAAGTCCGCTTAAGCCAATAGCATCAACATTTTCTTGTTTTGCTATCTCTATAATTTTTTCTGGAGCCACCATCACTCCAAGATCTATAATTTCATAATTATTACAACCCAGCACCACGCTCACAATATTCTTCCCGATATCATGCACATCTCCTTTTACTGTTGCCATTAAGATCTTACCCGCAGCTCCTTTACCGGTAGAACCGTCATTTGCAGCTTCGATATATGGAAGTAAATAGGCAACTGCTTTTTTCATCACTCTCGCCGACTTAACCACTTGCGGAAGAAACATTTTTCCGCTTCCAAATAGATCTCCAACCACATTCATCCCGGTCATTAGATATCCTTCTATCACTTCAATAGGTCTGGTTGAAGCTAATCTTGCAGTTTCTACATCTTCTAAAATATAGGCATCTACTCCTTTTACTAAAGCATGAGTGATTCTTTCCTGTAACGACTTTTCTCTCCAGGAAAGATCTATCTTATTTTCACGAATGCTGCCGGTAACGGTTTCAGCAAAACTTAGAAGTCTATCTGTGGCATCTTCTCTTCTATCCAGAATTACATCTTCCACACGTTCTAAAAGATCCTTCGGAATATTATCATACACCTCCAGCATTGCTGGATTCACAATTCCAATATTCATTCCGGCCTTTATTGCATGATAAAGAAATACTGAATGCATGGCTTCTCTTACAGGATTGTTCCCTCTAAATGAAAAAGACACATTGCTCACTCCCCCACTTATGCTTGCATGAGGTAAATTAGCCTTCACCCAACGCGTAGCTTCAATAAAATCTATAGCGTTTCTTCTATGCTCATCCATTCCGGTTGCAACAGGAAATATATTGAGATCGAAGATGATGTCTTCTGCTGCGAAACCAACTTTTTGAGTAAGTATATCATAGGATCGTTTTGCAATTTCAATTCTGCGATCATAAGAATCTGCTTGACCGGTTTCATCGAAAGCCATAATAATTACAGCGGCTCCATAGCGTTTCACTTTTTTTGCCTGACTGATGAAAACTTCCTCTCCTTCTTTAAGACTGATGGAGTTTACCACACATTTCCCTTGAACTACTCTCAATCCGGCTTCAATAATCTCCCATTTGGAACTATCTATCATGATTGGAACTCTGGCGATATCTGGTTCGGCAACGATCAAGTTCAAGAACTTAACCATGGCTTCTTTTCCATCTATCATTCCATCGTCCATGTTAACATCTATGATCTGTGCCCCTTCATCTACTTGTTCTCTGGCGATACTAATAGCTTCCTCATAATTTCCTTCGTTTATTAATCGAAGGAATTTCTTGGAACCAGACATATTGGTACGTTCTCCAACATTTACAAAGTTGCTTTCCGGAGTAATGATAAGAGGTTCTAATCCCGATAATTGTAATGCTCTAAATTTTGTCATTTTTATAGGATTTTTTCAGTTTTCGATACTTTTTGAAGCGATCTGGGTTTATAATCTTTAGCTATTTCAGCAATGGCTTTTATATGCGCTGGAGTGGTTCCGCAGCATCCTCCCAAGATATTTACCAGACCTTTCTCCAGGTATTCTCTAATTTGTGCAGCCATGATCTCGGGAGTTTCATCATATTCACCAAAAGCATTTGGCAATCCCGCATTGGGATACGCAGAAACTCCAAAATTGCTTTTTCGAGCCAGCACTTCTAAATGCGGAGTAAGTTGTTTAGCACCAAGTGCACAGTTAAATCCTACGCTTAACAGATTCATATGTGAAATTGAAATTAGAAAAGCTTCAGCCGTTTGCCCGGAAAGTGTTCTCCCGGAAGCATCGGTAATTGTTCCACTTATCATTACAGGAATTTCAGAATTTAGCTCTTCTTTTAATTCGTCTATTGCAAATAGTGCCGCTTTTGCATTAAGGGTATCAAACACAGTTTCTACTAACAATACATCTACGCCACCTTCAATTAAAGCACGAGCTTGAAGTTTATATGCAACTAATAATTCTTCAAAAGAAATAGCTCTAAATCCGGGATCGTTAACATCTGGCGACATGCTGGCGGTTTTGTTGGTTGGGCCAATTGCTCCGGCAACAAATCTTGGTTTTGAAGGATCTTTTAAAGTAAGTTCTACCGCTACTTTTTTTGCTATTCTAGCCGATTCAAAATTAAGCTCGTACACAAGCTCTTCCATGCCATAATCTGCCATGGCAATGGTTGTTCCAGAAAAAGTATTGGTTTCTACAATATCTGCACCTGCAAGAAAATATTTCCTGTGGATCTCTTCTATTGCATGAGGTTGGGTAAGAGATAAAAGATCGTTATTTCCCTTTAAGGATCTAGGCCAATCTGCGAAACGAGTTCCACGAAAATCTTCTTCAGAGAATTTATATTCTTGAAGCATGGTGCCCATTGCACCGTCTAGGATCAGTATTTTTTTAGAGAGAGATTCTTCTAATGTTGACATATAATAAATAGATATGTATCAAAAAAGAAGAGTGAAAAGAATTCTTTTTGTTATCTATCCGCGAAAAATGCAGTAGAATGTAGCACCTTCTCCAAAAGGAGGGTTGCCAAGGTCTCATAGGGTCTAATCCCTCCACCTTTCTTGATAACGTTTTTAATAAAAATAAGAACTTAAGTGATGTAAATATACGCTTAGTTTGCGCAATTCCTAATCTCACCTATAATATAAAATCAATTAATTTCTTCCCCATTCAAGGTAATGGCGTAATTAATTGTTGCAGCTTTTTCTAACATTTTAGAAACTGAACAATATTTTTCCATAGACAATTTAACCGCGCGCTTAACTTTTGCTGCAGGCACATCGCCCTTTAAGAGAAAATTCAGTTGGATCTTTTTGAAAACATTTGGTACTGCACCATCTTCACGAAAACCTTCTACTTCTACTTGAAGATCTTCCAATTCGTGTTGTTGTTTTTTAAGGATCATTACAACATCTATACTGCTACAACCAGCGATCCCTCTTAAAATAAGATCCATCGGGCTAGAACCTTTTGGCTCCTCTTCAGATTTATTATCTAAAAGCACCACATCACCGCGTTCGTTCTTGGTCTCAAAAAGGTAATTGCTGTTCAAACGTTTTAAATGGATCTTCATTAGTTATATTTTTCAGCTAATTTAGTTAAATCTGCAAGAATTCCTCTTGCTGCAACACCAGTTCCGGCAGCAGCGCCTTGAATTACTATTGGAAATTTCCCGTGAGCTTCGGTATAGATCTCGAAAGAAGCTTCAGCATTTTTCAAGCTACCGAAAGCAGTATTGGTTTTTTCTTTCACCAATTTAACTTCAAGTTTTCCCGAAAGCACATCTAATTCACCAATATGTCTCAAAACCTCATCAGGTTTTAATTCGTCTCGAAGTTCATCAAAATCGAAATTAAGATCCCTTAAATTATCCTTGAAATGCGATACAGAACTGCATCCATTTAAATGCTTAGGCACCAAACTTTCAATCTTCACATCTGAAATTTCCTTTTTCAGCTTTAATTCTCTAGCTAAAACCAGAAGTTTTTCGGCAACATCTTTTCCAGAAAGATCTATTCTAGGGTCCCTTTCTGTAAGACCTTTAATGCCTGCTTCAGCCATTAAGGAATCGAACATCTTATTTTGTTGTGAAAATTCGTTGAAAATATAACTTAGTGATCCTGAAAAAACACCTCTCACTTTAGTCACTTTTTCTCCTGAAGCATAAAGCCTTTGCAAAGTTTGGATTATTGGTAATCCAGCACCTACATTGGTTTCATATAAAAATTCAGTTTTATTGCGCTTCAATTGTTTTCTTAGATTATTATAGAAAACATTAGATAAGGTATTGGCAGATTTGTTAGAAGCCACGATATCATATCCATTCTGAATAAAAGTTGAATAATTCTTCACGAACTCTTTACTAGCCGTGGCATCTACAATAATCACATTTTTATAAGCTTCTTTCTTTATATATTTTAATACAGAATCTACGGTATAAGGAACTCCGAAATATTTAAAATCGGTCTTCCAAGATGGACGCACACATTTTTCTTCATAAAATGCTGAAGAAGAGTTTACCACTACCGGCACGTTAATTTCTATTCTACTTTGTTTTTTTAGTTGTTCTCTAGCTTCCAAGATCTGATTGATCAAAGAGCCTCCAACATTCCCGACTCCGAAGAGTATTACATGAATCTTTTTCATAATCCCATTTAATAGGTTTGGCTGTTTTCAAAAACTCAGCCAAGTGTGACTTTAACTTTAAAAATTCTCTCTAAACTTGATACTTTAACGTAAGTTTTTGATAGAAAAAAATCCCTTCAGATTATTATCAGAGGGATTTTTAGAGTTGAACTATAAACTAATTTATTTCTAAAATTTCTGATAACTGCAAGTAGAACGATACGACCAATAATTATTGCGTTCTTGGCAAATCTTTATGATTGTAGGTTTACTTATTTTCATTTTAATTCTGATTTTTTATTTCAGTTTATTGTAACAAAAAAGCCGCTGTGTTGGCAGCGGCTTTTGTAATTCTTATATCTTAAGTTTTACGCAAATGAAGCCGCTGGAGATGTTCTCCACATTAGTTTATACATTGTACGAATCCCTTTATTCATTGTCTTATTTGAATGCACAAAGTTAACGACACCTAATGTTAATAACCAAGTTAAAGTTGAAAAGATTTCAGCATAAAATTGCATTTTTATTCCTGAAATTTTCCTGAATGAAATTCATTTCAAAAACTGAATTTACAAGTCAAAATCCTGAAAATAAATTACAATTTTTCTGAGATCTTTAAAACATCAGCCAACACTCCACGCGAGGTTACTGCAGCGCCAGCACCTGCTCCTTGTATAACAATCGGCCTTTTCCCATAAGATTTGGTATAAATTTCGAAAGAGGCATCTGCTTCTTGTAAACTTCCGAATGGCGAATTCCTTTTTTCTGTTACCAACTTTACCACCAATTCTCCGCTCGCTACATCTAGTTCTCCAATATGCCGTAGTACTTCATCTGAAGCTAACTCAGATCTTCGCTTAGAAAATTCTACATTTAAGTCGGTTTGGTTATTTATAAAATGTGAAATGGAGCTATTCCCGTTTAAATGATTTGGAACTAGATTTTCTATCGAAACTTCAGAAAGTTCTTTTAGTATATCTATTTCTCTGGCAAGAATGAGCAATTTCCTACCAACGTCTTTCCCTGAAAGATCTATTCTTGGATCTGGTTCAGTAAAGCCTTTAATTCTCGCTTCATCCAACACTTCAGAAAACAATCGATCTTCTACAGAAAAGGTATTGAAAATATAACTTAAGGATCCTGAAAAGATGCCTCTTATTTTTGTGACTTCTTCTCCTGAGGAATGTAAATCTTGTACCGTTTTAATAACCGGCAATCCTGCTCCAACATTAGTTTCATATAAGAATTGCTTATCATGCAATTTTAAATCTGCTCTCAATTCTTTATAAAAAGCATCAGATAGCGTGTTTGCCGTTTTATTGGCTGCAACTATATGAAACCCATTTCTTATAAGCTCCTGATAATTCTTTACAAAATCTTCGCTTGCTGTGGCATCTACCGCAATTAAATTGGTAAGTTTCTCTTTTTTAACGTGATTAAAAATATGAGCTAATTCATAAGGATAGCCAAATGTTTTAAAATCGGCTTCCCAAGAATTATTTAAAGGTTCCTTTGAGTAAAAAGCAATTTTAGAATTTACCAAGACCGCAATGTTGATCTCTACTTGAGAGGCATTAGAAATTTTAGACCTTGCTTCCAATATCTGGTTTATTAGGGAACTCCCTACATTACCTACTCCGAAAAGTACTATGTTTATTTTTTTCATTTTGAATTTTCTTTGTGTTGAAGATTGGATCTAAAAAAGATGCTAATTGAGAAGTTTCTATAAGAAAAGCATCATGCCCATGAATAGATCTAATTTCATGAATGTGGATATTATTTTTGATAAGAGAAAGATTTACATAGGTATCCCAATTCTCCTTTGCGGTATATAAACCATCGGTATCTATGGTAATTATATGAATGTCTGCTGTTATTTTTGAAGCTGCTTCCAAATAATTACCGCTTCCCAAACTAATATCTGAAGTCGTCATTAAGTGATTTACCAATTTATAGGAGGCCAGCGTATACCTGTTTTCTAGTTTTTTTCCGTGATGTTCCAGCCAATCCTCAATTCCTCCAAGATCTTTGCTTTCATCTTTAGTTGAACCGAATTTTGTGATAAAAGATTCCGGACTTCTATAAAAAGTCATTGCATGCATTCTTGCTACTGATACGGGATTTACAGAATTATTTAAGATCTCGTCTTGAACCTTGGAAAGCGCCTTGATCCATGGAGTAGCCTTATAATCGGCGGCAACCGGAATAATATGTTCAAAAAGATCTGGTTCTAAAACAGCTTGTTCCCAAAGCAAAGCACCACCAATAGAGCCTCCAATTCCAAGAAAGATCTTAGAAATGTTTATTTCATTTAATGCCAAACTGTAAAGTTTGGCAATATCTCTCAGGGTAAATTCCTTATAATTATCGAGCAGATTAGAATCTTTTCCATCGAATCCATTTCCCGGAATATTGAAAGCTAAAACCGTGAATTTTTGAAGATCTATATTTTTACCATCTCCAACAATTTCTTTCCACCAGCCTTTTTCTCCTGTTACTTCTGAATTTCCTGTAAGCGCATGATTTACTAGAACGATGGGAGCAGTTCCTAACTTTTGCCCAAAAAGTTGATAGCTCACCAGAATATCCTGAAGAGATCCTGCACTATTCTTGAAATTGGTTATTTTTATATTTTGAAGCATTTGCTAAAATTTTGTTTTTAATTTTAAATCAAGAACGATCGGAAATCACGCATGAGGATTTGTTCTACCCGATCGTCTTAATCAACCAACAAATTACTTTAAAACTTTTTTACCAATCTTAGAAAATGCTTGTTGCAGATCTGCCTTTAGATCTTCCAGATCTTCCAATCCAACAGAAAGCCTAATAAGATCTTTTGTTACACCTGTAGCTTCCTGCTGCTCATCACTCAATTGCTGATGCGTTGTGCTTGCAGGATGAATAATTAAAGATTTGGTGTCGCCAATATTTGCTAGCAAAGAGAAGATGGTAGTTTCATCTGCGATCACTTTTGCAGCTTCAAAACCTCCTTCTACTCCAAAAGTTAGAATTCCGCTTTGTCCTTTTGGTAAATATTGCTGAGCAAGATCATAATATTCGCTATTTTTAAGTCCAGGATAATTCACCCATTTCACTTGTTCCTGCTCCTGAAGCCATGTTGCTAAATCCAATGCATTTTCACTATGTTTTTTAATTCTTATTTCCAAAGTTTCCAAGCCTTGTATGATTTGAAAAGCATTGAACGGACTTAAAGCCGCGCCATGATCTCTTAAACCTTCGATTCTCACTTTGGCAATAAAAGCTGCTTCCTTTAAAGCATCGTGATAAATAAGTCCGTGATATCCTGCGGAAGGCTCTGTGAATTCAGGGAATTTTCCGTTTGCCCAATCAAATTTTCCAGCATCTATAATAACCCCGCCAAGCGAAGTTCCATTCCCGTTGATGTATTTTGTTAGCGAATGTATCACGATATCTGCACCGTGTTGTATAGGATTTAAAAGTGAAGGTGTAGCAACTGTATTATCTACTATCAATGGCACTTTATGCTCCTTTGCAAAGTTTGAAATTGCTTTAATATCCAATACATCCCGTTTTGGATTTCCCAGAGATTCAATAAAATATACTCTGGTATTTTCTTTGGAAGCTTTCTTAAAATTTTCTGGATCTGATGGATCTACAAAAGTTGTGGTGATCCCAAATCTCGGTAAGGTTACATTTAGCAAATTGTAGGTTCCGCCATATAAACTACTGGAAGCAACAATATGATCTCCAGATCTTAATAATGTTAGCAATGTGGTATTGATAGCTGCCGTTCCAGATGCTGTAACCACGGCTCCAATTCCTCCTTCCAGAACTGCTAAGCGTTGCTCCAAAATGTCGTTAGTGGGATTGTTTAGTCTTGTATAAATAAATCCGGGTTCTGCTAAAGAAAATAAGTTAGCGGCATGATCTGAATTTTTAAATACATACGAGGTTGTTTGGTACAAAGGCACCGCTCTAGTTCCTCCGTTAATAGTTACATCATGTCCTGCATGTAAAGCGTTTGTTGAAAAGTGTTGTGTGCTCATAATTGTTGTTTTAATGGTTTATTTTTTAATTTTTCTGAATCTTGATCTTGTTGAAATAAAAAATCCCTCTGGCTAGTTTGCCAGAGGGATTTAGGAATTGAACTATATAAACTAATTTACATCCTGAATTTTTGGCAATAACGGCGGGTTGCGTACATCATACACATTTGCATCATTCCACACATTATATTATTTATTGAGATACTTTTTTTCATCGTTTTTATTGAAGCTGAAGTGAATCAGCGAATTTAAAATCTTTACTATTTTGAGTTATATAAACAAAAAAAGCCGCTGCGGTTGGCAGCGGCTTTTGCAATTCTTATAAGTTAAGTTTTATGCAATAGTGAACGCTGCGGGTTTCCCCAACATCATCATACACATATTACACATTACTTGATTCATCTTTTTAATAATCTATACCGCAAATTTAACGACAGAAACTTTTAAGAAACAAGCTTATTTTAAATTATTTTTAAAAATACTTTTATAAGTCACTAAAAATCAGGCTTAGCAGGAGGTTTTATTTTTTATGCGCTAAGGATTGAGCAATTGTTTGAGCTCTCCCGATCTTTTTTATCGGGAAGCGAGTTGTGAAAGCCTGCCGTGAGCCTTCTGGCGAACGGAGCGCTCAACAAATATTAAAAAACAAGTTAAAGAATGAGGGCATTCAATCTAATTTTATACATTTGCCGTATTCGATTACAGGGATTGATTTGACTGATTGCTACCCTTACAAAAATGCTAAAGCAGTGTAAACTTCACTAGCAATTCCCGTCAAATAGATTCCTTATCTACTAATTAAAAAGACAAGAATGGCGTATTTATTCACTTCAGAGAGTGTTTCTGAAGGACACCCAGATAAAATAGCTGACCAAATCAGTGATACTTTACTAGATAATTTTTTAGCTTTTGATGATAACTCTAAGGTTGCTTGCGAAACCCTTGTAACCACAGGACAAGTTGTGCTTGCCGGTGAGGTTAAGAGCAATACCTATATAGATGTTCAAAATATTGCTCGAGAAGTAATTAATGACATTGGTTACACCAAGGGCGCTTACAAATTTAGCGGAGATTCTTGTGGTGTGATCTCGTTGATCCATGAACAATCTCAAGATATAAATCAAGGGGTAGATCGTGGTGAAAAAGAAGAGCAAGGAGCAGGAGATCAAGGGATGATGTTTGGTTATGCAACCAGCGAAACCGAGAATTACATGCCTTTGGCTTTGGATATTTCACACAAGATCTTAATAGAACTAGCAAAATTACGCCGTGAGGAAAAAGAGATCACTTATTTAAGACCCGATTCTAAAAGTCAGGTGACTATTGAATATAGTGATGAAAATGTACCTCAGCGAATTGAAGCTATCGTAATCTCTACTCAGCACGACGAATTTGATGAAGATGACAATGCAATGTTGAGCAAGATCAAAAAAGATATGGTGGAGATCTTGATCCCGCGAGTTATCAAGCAGTTGCCTAAATATGTTCAGGAATTGTTTAATGATGAAATTACTTACCACATAAATCCAACCGGAAAGTTTGTAATTGGAGGCCCACACGGGGATTCTGGACTAACTGGTAGAAAGATCATTGTAGATACCTATGGTGGAAAAGGAGCTCACGGAGGTGGTGCTTTTTCTGGAAAAGATCCTAGTAAAGTAGATAGATCTGCGGCTTATGCAGCAAGACATATCGCTAAAAACCTAGTAGCAGCAGGAGTTGCAGATGAGGTTTTAATTCAGGTTTCATATGCTATTGGTGTTGTAAAACCAACATCCATTTCTGTAGACACCTATGGTTCTTCTAAAGTGAAACTTTCTAATGGAGAGATCGCTAAAAAAGTAGCTGAAATCTTCGACATGAGACCTGCAAGTATAGAAAGCAGATTGAAGCTAAGAAACCCTATTTACAGAGAAACTGCGGCTTACGGACATATGGGAAAAGAGCCAAGAATGATCACTAAGATCTTTGAAAGCCCTTATTCTGGAAGAATTGTTCGTGAAGTAGAATTATTTACTTGGGAAAAACTGGATTATGTAGATAAGGTGAAAGAAGCATTTGGATTATAGATCCTTTTCTGAACAATAGTATACAAAGCCACTAGAAATAGTGGCTTTTTTTGTTTTCAAAAATATCTTCCGAAAGCTTTAACAAGGTATAGCCTAATAAATACCTAAATTTAAAATTCAACAAATCCTATCCTATGTCGCTTTTCGGAAAAGTAAAAAATACGATCAATCTTTTAAAGTCAGTAGATATGAATCAGCTGGCCAAAATTAGTCAAACTATAGATATTCCTGAAGCTATGGATGCTTTAGGAAATTTAGATGAGCGCCAGTTAAAAGGACTCATGAAAATGTTAAAAACCAAAAAGAAAAAAGGCCAACATAACCTGCCTCCTATAGATGGCGATTTCTATAATCTAGATCTAAAATTGAGTCCGGAGCAGCGAGAGCTTCAGCTAAAGGTTCGTAATTTCATGGAAGATGAAGTGAAGCCTTTGGTAAATGACCATTGGAATAGAGCTGCTTTTCCGTTTGAAATTATAGATAAATTCAAAAAATTAAATATTGTAGGTCTTCCGTATGAAGGTTATGAATGCCCAAATTTGCCCTTTTTAATGGAAGGTATTATTGCGCAAGAAATTGCCAGAGTAGATGTTTCTATTTCAACCTTTTTTGGAGTGCATAGCGGACTTGCTATGGGATCTATCTATTTATGCGGAAGCGAAGAGCAGAAGCAGGAATGGTTACCAAAAATGCAAAAATTAGAAAAGATAGGGGCCTTTGGTCTTACAGAGCCAGAAGGAGGATCTGGAGTTTCACAAGGAATGGAAACCACCTGTAAATTTGATGGTGAGAACTGGGTGCTGAATGGTCAGAAAAAATGGATTGGAAATGCCACTTTTGCCGATGTGATCATTATCTGGGCGAGAGATGAAGACTCTAACAAGGTAAAAGGCTTTATAGTTAGAAAAGAGAATCCAGGTTTTGAAGCTGAAAAAATGGAAGATAAAATGGCTTTGAGAATAGTGCAAAATGCCATAATCACTTTAACCGAATGTAAAATACCAGAAAGCGACAGATTACAAAAGGCAGATTCCTTTAGAGATACTGCAAGAGTTCTAAAAATGACTCGCGCCGGAGTTGCGTGGCAGGCGGTTGGTTGTGCTCGTGGAGCTTATGAAGCTGCGTTGAAATACACCAAAAAAAGAGAGCAATTTGGAAGACCAATTGCATCCTACCAATTAATTCAGAATCATTTAGTAGAGATGCTATCTAACCTAACAGCCATGCAAACCATGGTTTTTAGACTTTCAGAATTACAGGATGAAGGAAGATTAACAGATGAACATGCTTCATTGGCAAAGGTTTATTGTAGTATGAGAATGAGAGATGTAGTAAGTAGAGCTCGAGAAGTTTTAGGTGGAAATGGAATTTTGTTAGAATATGATGTAGCAAGATTTGTAGCCGATGCTGAAGCAATTTACAGCTATGAAGGAACTAAAGAAATAAATACACTTATTGTAGGGCGCGCCATTACAGGTTATAGTGCCTTCGTGAATTAAAAATTTAAAAAATGTCAATTTTATTGATCTGCACAGGAAGAGATCCAAAAGTTTGGGTAGATGCTATTAAAGCAGAGAAACCTGATGTAAAGTTATACGTATATCCGGAGAAGCATGATCCAAATGAAATAGATTATGCGGTAACCTGGAAACATCCTAAAGGCTTATTTAACAACTATTCTAATCTAGAGGTGATAGCCTCGATAGGTGCGGGAGTAGATCATATTATTAGTGATCCGGAGATCCCAAAAGATATCGTGATCACTAGAGTGGTAGATGAGCAACTCACTAAAGACATGAGCGCCTTTGTGCTGGCTTTAGTTTTAGATAAAATGAGGAATATCTCTTTACATCATGCCGAAAAAAAATGGAATCCGCTTCCCTACCAGACCTTAGAAGAAGAACAAATTGGAATCATGGGTCTTGGGGTTTTAGGAAAAGCAGCAGCCTTAACACTTGCCAAGAATGGTCTTAAAGTGTCCGGTTGGTCTAAATCTAAAAAGCACATTGAAGGTGTAAGCACCTATAATGGAAAAAATGGATTGAACGATTTTCTGAAAAACACCAGTATCCTTATTTGTTTATTACCCTTAACATCAGAAACAGAAAATATTCTAAGCAAAGAATTGTTTGAAAAACTTCCGAATGGAGCTTATTTAATTAATATTGCGAGAGGTCAACATCTTGTAGAACAAGACCTTTTAGAAATGCTGGATAAAGAACATCTTTCTGGCGCAAGTCTAGATGTTTTTAGAACCGAACCGCTGCCCGAAGAACATCCTTTTTGGAAACATCCAAAAGTGCATGTTAGCCCCCATATAGCCAGCGTAACCGATCCTAAAAAAGTAGTTTCTCAGTTAATGGAAAACTATGATCGATTACAAAATGATAAACCCATGAAGAATGTGGTTGAATTGGAAAAAGAATATTAAAACTTAAGATATGAGCGCAGCATTTAAAAATATAGTAGTAGCAGTAGATTTTAATGATGCTGTAGGGAAATTATTAGGTTATGCAGAATCATTGGCCTTGAAATTTGAGGCTAAAATATGGGTACTTCATGTTGCCGATCCAGATCCAGATTTTGTAGGGTATGAACCAGGCCCTCAATATATACGAGATTTTAGAGCAGATGAATTAAGGGATGATCATAAAAAGCTTCAGGAATTCTCCAATATTTTCTTGGATAAAAAAATAGATTCAGCGGCTTTGCTAATCCAAGGCTCTACGGTAGAAACCGTTTTAAATGAAGCTAAAAAATTAAATGCAGATCTATTAATAGTTGGAAATCATAAACACAGTTTCTTGCACAATTTACTATCGGAAAGTGTTTCTTTGGAACTCTTAAAAAATGGGAATATTCCGTTGCTAACGGTACCTATAGATGAAGTTTAATTAGCATTTTTCACCACACTCACGGTAACCAATAATTGCCCAATATGCCGTTGGGTATGTTCTGCAGCATGAAAGATCAAACCAATAACAGAAGAGGGCATTTGTTTTCTACCCACAGCACGAAATTCGGTTAAACTAGCTTCAGGTATGTTTTTCAATTTTGCCAAAACTTCATCAATCTTTTTATTGAATTCTTCAGTAAAAAAAGTGGCCGAAAGGGCACTATTTTCAACTCCTTCCTTATTTGAAAAATTCAATTGATTTTCAGTTAAATTTTCAGCTTCAACATACGTGAATAATCTATCCAAGACTCCGCTTAAATGTTGCAAATGAAAACCTACCGAAGCTCTACCTGCAGGCTTCTCCCAAAGAAGATTATCGGGAAAATCTAACATATATTTATTCAGTTCTAACTTAGATTGCAGCAAGGAATGAGCAATTGGTTGCAACAGATCTGGAAATCCTTCAATTTTACCTCTAAGCCAATATTCTGGAAGCTCTTTATCACTCATAGTTTAAGTTTCTTAAGATTATGTAAAAATAAAAGAAATGGTATCTTTAGCTATCCAATAAATACATAATTATGTTTCAAAGATCGTTGCTTATCCTAACATTAGTAATACTCTCCACTTCCCTATTCTCACAGGAAAAAGATAAAAAAGACAAATGGAATGTTTCCGATCCTTATTCTAAAGATTGGAAGATCAATGAAGTTCCCTTAAAAACAGATGAAGGAACCTGGATGAATTTAGACGTAAGCCCAGATGGAAATAACATAGTTTTCGATTTATTGGGAGATATTTTTAGCATGCCGATTTCTGGCGGAAAAGCAAAATTGGTTAGATCTGGAATGCCTTATGAAGTGCAGCCAAGATTTAGCCCAGATGGAAGTAAGATTCTTTTTACAAGTGATGCTGGTGGCGGAGACAATATTTGGGTTATGGATGCTGAAGGTAAAAATGCAAAACAACTTACCACAGAAGATTTTAGATTATTAAATAACGGAGTTTGGACGGCAGATGGAAACTCTATCATCGCAAGAAAACATTTTACGTCAGGCAGATCATTGGGTGCAGGAGAAATGTGGCAATATCACATTGCAGGTTCTGCAGGACTTCAGTTAACCGAAAGAAAGAACGATCAGCAAGATGTGAATGAACCAAGCATTTCGCCAGATGGAAGGTATTTATATTATAGTGAAGATATGTATCCGGGTGGAAACTTTCAGTATAACAAAGATCCGAATAGCCAGATCTACGTGATAAAACGTTACGATTTTCAAACAGGTGAAACCACCACAATTACGGGAGGACCGGGAGGAGCAGCAAGACCTCAAGTTTCTAGAGATGGTACCAAATTGGCCTTTATTAAAAGAGTGCGCACCAAAACTGTTTTATTTATTCATGATCTAAAAACGGGTGAGGAACGCCCTGTTTATGACAATTTAAGCAAAGATCAGCAAGAGGCTTGGGCTATTTTTGGAGTGTATCCAGGATTTAGTTGGATGCCGAATAACAAAGAAGTAGTTATCTGGAGCGAAGGAAAAATAAAACGTATTAACGTGGAAACTTCGGAAGTAAAAGAGATTCCGTTTAATGCTGAAACTACCATAAAAATTGCGGAAGCGCATCATTCTAGTCCGCAAGTGTTTTCAGAAAAATTCACTGCAAAAGCTATTAGAAATGCTATTACTTCTCCAAATGGAAAAACCTTAGTGTTTCACGGATTAGGTTTTCTTTGGAAAAAGGATCTTCCAAATGGAAAACCTCAGCGCTTAACAAAAGACACCGATTTTGAATTCGATCCATCTTTTTCTCCAGATGGAAAGTCGGTAATTTATGTAACATGGGATGATCAGAATAAAGGAAGTATAAAAAAGGTTTCCCTTTCTGGCGGAAATCCATCAAGCTTAACACAAGAAAAAGGAATATATAGAAATCCTTCTTATTCCAGAGCAGGAGATAAAATTGTATTCACCAAAGAATCTGGAAATACAGATCTAGGGGAAACTTTTACCAAGGAGCCGGGGATCTACCTTATGAATGCCGATGGGAAAAATTCAGAAAAAATACATAAAGAAGGAGATTTTCCAATTTTCAACAAAGATGATTCAAGAATCATTTTTCAAACCGGAGGATATCTTTTCGGAAATCTTACAAAAAGTTTAAAAAGTATAGATCTTAACGGAGAAGATGAACGCGTGCATTTCAATTCGAAATATGCAAATCGTTTAATCCCGAGTCCGGATAATAAATGGATCGTATTTTCCAACTTGCATAAGGCTTATGTTGCGCCTTTTGTAATGACTGGAAAACCGATAGATCTAGATGGAAAAACAAAGACTTTTCCTGTAACACAGATCACTAAGGATGCAGGAATCAATTTACATTGGTCTAACAATAGCGATAAAGTTCATTGGACCTTAGGTGATGAATATTTCACGAATGAAATAGACCAGAAGTTTACATTTTTAGAATCTTCACCAGATTCAGTTTCAGCAATGACAGAAACCGGATTGAAGATAGCTTTGGAAGCTAAAACCGCAGTTCCTTCAGGAAAAATTGCCTTTACAAATGTTAGAATAATTACCATGGAAGGCGATAAGGTGATCGAGAAAGGAACGATTATAGTTGATGAAAATAAAATTGTTGCTTTAGGAAATTCCAGTGATGTTGAAGTTCCAAATAATGCAAAAACCTACGATCTTACAGGAAAAACCATCATGCCTGGAATTGTAGATGCGCATGCTCATATTGGAGCGTTTAGATATGGAATAAGCCCTAAGAAACACTGGCCACTTTATGCAAATCTTGCCTTTGGAGTAACTACAGCTCATGATCCATCCGCCTTAAGTGAAACGGTTTTTGGAATGGCAGAAATGATAAAAAGTGGGGAAATGGTTGGTCCTAGATTATTCTCTACAGGAATAATTATTTATGGTGCCGATGGAGATTTTAAAGCAGATATCAATAGCTTGGAAGATGCAAGATCTGCCCTTAGAAGAACCAAGGCTTTTGGCGCAAATTCTATTAAGAGTTACAATCAGCCTAGAAGAGAGCAACGCCAGCAAGTTATGCAGGCAGCTAAAGAATTAGATCTGAATGTAGTTCCGGAAGGAGGAAGTACCTTTTTCCATAACATGAGCATGATCATAGACGGGCACACAGGAATTGAACATAACATTCCTGTAGCTCCAGTTTATAAAGATGTACTTACGCTTTGGGGAAATAGCAAGACTGGCTATACTCCTACCCTGATTGTGAATTATGGAGGAATTAATGGCGAATTCTATTTCTATGAGAAAACCAATGTTTGGGAAAATGAAAAATTATTGACCTTTACACCAAGATTCATTGTAGATTCTAGATCGAGACGTAGAGAAATGCTACCGCAGGAAGAGTATGATAATGGACCTATTTTAGTTTCTGAAACTGTAAAAGCTTTAAGCGATAAAGGTGTAAAAGTTAACCTAGGTGCACACGGACAATTGCAAGGACTTGGAGCGCATTGGGAATTGTGGTTATTACAAATGGGCGGAATGACCAATATGGAAGCTTTAAGAGCGGCTACAATTAATGGAGCCGAATACTTAGGAATGGGAAGCGAAATTGGATCTTTAAAAGTGGGAAAATTAGCCGACATGATCGTATTGGAAAAGAATCCTTTAGAAGATATCCAAAATTCTAATACTGTTGAATATGCAATGGTTAACGGACGTTTATTTGAATCTGCAACCATGAATGAAATTGGAAATAACCCAAAGGAACGAACTAATTTTTATTGGGAGAATAACAATTACAATCAGGCATTTCCATGGCATGAAAGCAGCCAAAGCTTTACTGCCCCAGGTTGTACTTGCCAATCTACTCACAACTAAAACGCTTATTGTTATAAATGAGAAGAGTTAAATTATACAATCCATTTAAAAGCCGAATGATTGATGAAAAATTCATTCGGGAGCATCTGGCTTTAGAACGCACAAAACTAGCGAATGAGCGAACCTTGTTATCTTACATCCGGTCTTCGCTATACTTGTTTATTGGAGGACTAGCAATTTTGCAGATAAAGGAATATTCGCACGTAGAGTGGCTGGGATATCTGTCGCTTTTTATTTGCATCGTTTTTATCTCTATTGGGATCTATCGTTATATTCATTTAAATAGAAAGCTTCGCAAACTTTTGCAACCGGAGCCTGAAGATAAATCGAAACCAGAAACTTTCGAACCTGATCTCTAATACAGAACATTTTTAATTGATACTACAATCTCTTGTTCATTATTCCCTTCATTATCTCGCTATTGGCGCAATTGCATATTGGTATGATAAGAACAATTGGAAACAGAATTGGTTAATACTGGTATTTACCATGATTGTAGATCTAGATCATATTTTCTCAACGCCTATTTTTGATCCCAACAGATGCGGAATTGGGTTTCATCCGCTTCATTCAGAAATTGCTATTGTGATTTATTTTGCGGGAATCTTTCTTCTGAAGAACAAGCTTTTAAAATTAATCTCTATTGGATTATTCTTCCATATGATCACCGATTTTATTGATTGTCTCTGGATGTTTTCAGAATGCAATGAATGCTATTTGAGATCTGAGATATATAACTGGATTCAATTCTTCAGAAATTAAAAAACCCTATAACTTACGCTATAGGGTTTCTTTTCATCCTTCTTTCTTATTGAGGTAGGATATTTCTTCTTCCTTTAATAATCGAGATCTAATAATAAATCGTTTTCCTAAAGGGATCTCCAGAGAAAAACTCGCCCCTCTTCCATTGGTGAGATCTACAGTGAGATGCGTGTGTTTCCAATATTCGAACTGATCGTGACTCATGTAAAATGGAACTCCGCTCACTTCTCCCAAGAAAATATCATTATCGTCTATATAGAAATCTTCTTTGGGTAAAAGCATTGGGGAAGAGCCATCACAGCAACCACCACTTTGATGAAAGATCACCTCTCCATGTTGCTGTTTCAGTTTTTCTACTATTTCCGTTGCTTCCTCGGTAATTTCTACCCTATTAAATTCCATATTTTTATCGATTTTCTAAAAGAATCCTAATTTCTTTTTATCATAAGAGATCAGCATATTTTTGGTTTGTCTGTAGTGATTAAGCATCATTAAATGATTTTCACGACCAAATCCAGATTTTTTATAACCTCCAAATGGCGCATGTGCTGGATAATCATGATAACAATTCACCCATACTCTACCGGCCTTAATGGCGCGTGGTATTTGATAAAGTTGATGCGCATCTCTTGTCCAAACTCCAGCTCCTAATCCATAAAGCGTGTCATTTGCAATTTCAATTGCTTCGGCTTCATCTTTAAAGGTACAAACTGCAACTACAGGTCCAAAGATCTCTTCTTGGAAAACGCGCATTTTATTATGTCCTTTTAAAATGGTTGGCTGAATATAAAATCCTTTGGAAAGATCTCCATCCAACTTCTTTGCTGCGCCTCCGGTTAATACTTCTGCTCCTTCTTCTTTTCCAATTTCTATATAAGATAAGATCTTTTCATGCTGATCGTTAGAAGCCTGAGCACCCATCATGGTTTCCATATCGAACGGGTCCCCCATTTTAATCGCTTCAGTTCTAGCAATTACCTTTTCAATAAAAGCATCATAAATATCCTCCTGAATTAATAATCTGGAAGGTGCGGTGCAAACTTCCCCTTGATTAAAAGCGAACAAAACAGCGCCTTCTATACATTTATCAAGAAAATCATCGTCATGATCCATCACGCTATTAAAAAAGATGTTAGGAGATTTCCCTCCCAATTCCATAGTTACAGGATTCAGGTTTTTGGAAGCATATTGCATAATTAACTGCCCTGTGGTAGTTTCTCCTGTAAAAGCTACTTTGTCTACTTTTCCGCTAGAAGCCAAAGGTTTCCCTGCTTCCGGACCAAATCCGTGAATTACATTAAATACTCCCGGAGGTAAAAGATCTCCAATTTTTTCAGCAAGAAAAGTTGCAGAAGCTGGAGTTTGTTCAGCTGGTTTTAAAACCACACAGTTTCCTGAAGCCAATGCAGGCGCAACTTTCCAGGCTAACATTAATAGTGGAAAGTTCCACGGAATAATTTGAGCAACCACTCCTAAAGGTTCTCTAATAATTAAAGACACCGTATTTTCATTTAATTCTGAAGCCGATCCTTCTTCTGCTCTTATTACCGATGCAAAATATCTGAAGTGATCTACGGCCAAAGGAACATCTGCATTCACCGTTTCCCGGATAGCTTTTCCATTATCTGCAGTTTCCATTTGCGCAAACTCATTTAAGTTTTCTTCAATTACATCTGCAATCTTGTTTAAAATAGTAGATCTCTCTGTGACCGACGTTTTCCCCCATGCATCTTTTGCATTGTTTGCTGCTTCTATTGCCTTATTTACATCACTCGCTTTCGAACGTGGATATTTGGCTAATAATTTATTATCTATAGGGGAATGGTTTTCGAAATACTCTCCATCATCTGGCGCTTCAAATTTTCCATTGATATAATTCCCATATTTTTCTTTGAACTTAGGCTTAGAATAATTCATATAGTCTTTATTAAAATTTATTGATTATAAATTTCTATATTTAAACTTATAAATAATTGAACTTTCCTACTTAACTCTATTACATTTCTATCAAATTCCTAAAATTTGAATAACTTGAATACAAATTTGTTAAAATATAAGAGTTCCAGAAAACTAAATACTTTTATAGAAAATAGAACTATTTACAGTGCAGATCATGCTGAACTCAATGTTTTTGAAACTCAGCAAGCTGCAGAAAAAGTAGATCTTCAGTTTGGATTTCCTATAATCGCCAGTATGCTTACAGGTAAAAAAGTGATGCATCTTAAGAATAAAGACGCCTTTGAATTTTATCCAGGAGAATCTGTTGTTTTACCTGCTAATGAAAAGATGATTATAGATTTTCCTTTAGCAACGGTAGAAAAACCCACACAATGTCTAGCATTGGGTATAGATCCAGATAAGATAAAAGAAACAGTAGCGCTTTTCAATGAAAATTCGCGCATCGAGTTTGAAAATGACTCCCATAATTTTGATGCAAACTCCATTCATTTACACAATAATGAACAAGTTCAATTTGTGCTGGACAGGATCTTCAAAACCTTTTTAAGCGGCAATAAGGCAAAAGATGTGTTGGTAGATCTTATGGTGAAAGAGCTAATTATTCGGTTGCTTCAAACAAAAGCGAAATTGATGTTGGTAGATAATACCACACTTTTCGATAATAATAGAATGGCATTTATCGTGAAGTATATGAGAGATCACCTTACTGAAAATATTTCTGTAGATAAACTGGCAGATAAGGCTTGTATGAGCACTTCAAATTTCTACCGAACTTTTAGAAACACCTTAGGAGAATCTCCCATAGATTATCTAAATGCTGAACGAATTAAGTTTGCCAAAAGATTAATACAGAACACCAACTGGAAATTTGCAGATATCGCTTTTAAATCTGGTTTCAATAATATTAGTTATTTCAACAGGCAGTTTAAAAGACTTGAGAAAATCACACCAAATCAATATCGCGGACTTTTTAATCCGCATTAATTATTTTGCTGAAGCCTGTTATTTAATTTCCACCTGCGGCAGTTGCCAAATTTTTTAGCGCCATTGAAATTTGATCTATTTCAGTTTGGTTAGCTTCCAACTCAAATCTCTGCTGCAGATAAACAGGATCATTATAAGAGATCTTTACTGTTCCATTTTCATCTTCCCAAACCAACATTTTCTGCGGAAGATCTAAACCTGCAACTTGTTTATTTTGCATTAAAGGTGATCCTAAATTTGGATTACCAAAAATGATAAGTTTGGTTGGTCTTAATTCTAAATTTACACTCGCAGCATTTTCTTGATGATCTAATTCTGCAACAATGCTTAAATTTTGGTTTGACGAAATAGCAGATCTTAGACTGGAATAGGTGTCTTCAAAATTTCGTTTACTGTTCACTGTAATTATCCCTGCACCTTCTTCAACTGACAAATCTGTTGCTCTTTTTATTGTTGAAGTTGTGGCCGTGGTTACTATGTTCTCTAACGCCATTGCAATATCAGATAATGTACTAACTCCCTGCAATCCATATCTGGATTCTAAATATGGCATACTATTATAAATGGCATACACCGAATTTGATGTATTTTCAAACAGCAATATTTTTTGAGGAAGATCTAATCCAGCTAACTGATTTTTCTGAAGTAAAGGCGTTCCCAACTCTGGATTTCCGAAGAACACTATTTTAGTTGGACTTAAAACTCTACCCACAGATCTGGCATTTGCAGCATGATCTACTTCAGCTATAATTTGAATTGCTTGATTTGCATTTAATGAATCAATTAAAGCAGAATACGTATTCTCGAAACTGTTCTTACTTTCAGAATACTTAGTGCCATTCACATTTATTTCTTCAGAAGAAAGAATAACATCTCCCGGTTCATCCTTGCTACAAGAAGCAAAAACCAAGCTAAGAACTAGGAGAAAATAACACTTATTCATTTTTAATTATAATTTTCTATCTAAGTTAACTGAAAGACAAAGCATATTTTTAAACATTATAAATACTTTATCACTTCTGAAGTTTTTTTTAGAAAAATTAAGCGGTTACGCCAGAGTATTTGTCAAGAATTTTTAAGCTAAAACTTGTATCTTTATCAGCTTTAAATTACTTTCATCAGCCGCAAAAATAATCAGCCATAAAAAATATAATATGCATGTAGCTATTGCTGGAAATATAGGTTCTGGGAAAACAACCTTGACCAAATTATTATCCAAACATTATAAATGGGAACCTCAATATGAAGATGTTCTTGAAAACCCCTATCTGGAAGATTTCTATAATAAAATGGAACGTTGGTCCTTTAACCTTCAGATCTACTTCCTAAACAGCAGATTTAGACAAATTTTACAGATAAGAGAGAGCGGGAAAAAAATCATTCAGGATAGAACCATTTATGAAGATGCTC
>CAZWSP010000026.1:22405-26651 GCA_964636585.1 uncultured Antarcticibacterium sp. | reverse complement strand
ATATTCTGAAGAATTTGGAGTATTTCTACAACAAGACGGATTTCTAGATAAAGAATTAATTCCGGTAAAAGATCTGGAAAAAACTAGCAGACCAATAAACCAGAAATGGAGTTGGGATAGAATTTTAAGATCATGTTACATTAAACAAGCCGATGTCCTTCAAGGATTCTACTTTTTTGAAGATAGATTTAATGATGAAGAATTGGCTAAGCATTTCGATTTCTATGAGCCATTAACTGTTCATGAATCCTCGCTTTCTCCATGCGTGCACAGCATTCAGGCAGCAAAACTTGGTAGAATGGAGCAAGCTTATGAATTTTATGTGAGAACTTCCAGATTAGATCTAGACGATTATAATCATGAGGTGAAAGAAGGTTGCCATATCACTAGTATGGCGGGAACCTGGATGAGCATTGTAGAAGGTTTTGGAGGAATGCGAGTTATAGAGGATAAATTATCTTTTAATACAAGAATTCCTGATGAATGGGATGCTTATTCGTTTAAAGTGAATTTCAGAAACCAGATAGTAAAAGTGAATGTAAGCAAGGAAAAAACTTGTTTCAACTTAGAAGGAACAGAGCCAATTACAATTTTAGTAAAAGGAAAAGCTATAGAAGTTCAACCAAATAATTCTGTAGAAGTTTAGTGAAAGTCTAACATTTTATAAAGCATCTTAAAATACACTTATGAAGCAATTACTATTTATTTTTACGATACTTTTTAGTTTTACAAGTTTTGCACAGATCGAGCGTGTAGAACCACCTTTTTGGTGGAGCAACATGCAAGAATCTACTTTGCAGATCATGTTCTACGGAAAGGATATCGCACAATTTGAGGTAACTGCTTCAGAAGATGTAATTATTGAAAATGTTCTGAAAACCGGAAACCCAAATTACTTATTCATTACTATTAATACCAAAGATCTGGATTCAGGTTCTTATGCTTTTAACTTCAGCAAAAAGGGTTCTAAAGGGTTTAGCAGAAACTATGAGTTAAAAGAGCGAAGAGAAGGTTCTGCCTTCAGAAAAGGATATGATGCCAGCGATGTAATGTATCTGGTTATGCCAGATCGTTTCGCTAATGCTATTCCGGAAAACGACTCGAATGAGGCTTTAGATGAAAAAGCAGATAGATCTAAATTAGGAGGAAGACATGGTGGTGATTTACAGGGGATTATAGATCATTTGGATTATATAAAAGATCTTGGAGCTACAACGCTTTGGAGTACCCCATTATTGGAAGATAATGATAAAGGCTATTCCTATCACACCTATGCCCAAAGTGATGTTTATAAAATAGATCCTAGATATGGGTCTAATGAAGATTATAAAAGGCTTTCAGGCGAATTACATAAGAAAGATCTAAAACTAGTGATGGATTACGTGACCAATCATTGGGGTTCAAGCCATTGGATGGTAAAAGATTTACCAACTTACGACTGGATCCATCAATTTCCGGGTTATGCAAATTCAAATTATAGAATGACAACGCAGTACGATCCAAATGTTGCAGCTATTGATTTAAAATATTGTGTAGATGGATGGTTTGTAAGAACAATGCCAGATCTTAATCAGAGCAATCCTTTGGTTTTGAAATATCTCATACAAAATGCAATTTGGTGGATAGAATATGCAGATTTAGACGGACTTCGTGTAGATACCTATTCTTATAATGACAAAGAAGGAATCGCAAAATGGACAAAAGCGATCATGGAGGAATATCCAAATTTCAACATTGTTGGGGAAGTATGGATGAATGATCAATCTCAAATTTCGTATTGGCAAAAGGACAGCCCGATTGGAGCAATTCAAAGTTATAATTCCGGCTTGCCATCTGTAATGGATTTTACTTTACATAGTGCCATCACCAGTATGTTTAATGAAGATAATGCAAGTTGGGATCAAGGAATGGTGAAGGCTTACGAGAATTTCGTGAACGATTATTTATATGCAGATATAGATAATATTTTGGTTTTTGCCGGAAATCATGATACAGATAGGATCAACCATATATATAAAGGAGATGTAGAAAAATATAAAATGGCAATGACGTTGGTGCTTACTACTAGAGGGATTCCGCAGTTATATTATGGAGATGAAATAGGAATGCAAGGCAATAAAGCTGAAAAAGGAGATGGCGATATTAGAAGAGATTTTCCAGGAGGATGGAAGGGCGATGAAAGCACCGCTTTTACTGAAGCTGGCAGAAATGATGAGCAGCAAGCATATCACGCTTTCACCAAGAAATTGCTGAATTACAGAAAGGATAAAGAAGTTTTGCACTTCGGAAAATTGCTTCAGTATTTACCAGAGAACAATGTTTATGTTTATTTTAGATATAATGAAGCTGAACGCGTGATGGTGGTAATTAATAACAATTTAGAAGATCAGGATTTAAACCTTGCCAGATATGCTGAAGGTTTAAAAGGACTTACTTCTGGAAAAGATGCGATTTCTGAAAAGCAATTAGATCTGAGTAAAAGCTTAAGCATCAAAGGAAAATCTTCTTTGATTATTGAATTGAAATAAATTTTTGTCACATTGAGCGAAATCGAAATACTCGACGTGATAATTATTAAATAAAAATAAAACGAAATTATAAATATGGAATTCCTCCCAAAAAATATGAAATACCTTTTAGTTTTGATCTTTTTCGGAATGAATTCTTTTTTCATTTCAGCACAAAACGCAGATAGAACCTATAAGAGTTTTCAACAGCAATCTGATGTGGTAACAGTTACCACAAACGATGGAATGTATAGATTTCAGGCATATACACCGGAGATCATGGAAACCAGTTTTATTCCAACGAAGGAGGAATTCAATAAAGAATCGTATGCAGTAGTTTTAAAACCTTCAGGAACTAGCACCACCGTAACTGAAGATGCTTCTTCAATAAAAATTGCCACATCCGGAATTACAGTTCGAATCATTAAAAAACCATTTCAGGTTAAGTATTATTATGGTGTAGAAGAGATGATCTCAGAAAAACTGGGATATTCCAAATCTGAAACTCATAAAAAACTAGATTTCAATATTTCTGAATACGAAATGCTTATGGGTGGGGGCGCCCGCGCATTGGGAATGAACAGAAGAGGTAATAAATTGGAGCTTTATAACCGTGCAGATTATGGGTATGGAACTAAATCGGCATTACTCAATTACACCTTGCCTGTTGTTTTATCTTCAGAAAAATACCTGTTACATTTTGATAATGCACCAATTGGGTTTTTAGATTTAGATAGCAATCATTCTAATTCTATTACTTACGAAACTATTAGCGGTAGAATGACCTACCAACTTGTGGTTGGTAAAACCTGGAATGAGATCACAGAAAATTTTACGCTTTTAACTGGAAGACAACCTTTGCCGCCGCGTTGGGTATTTGGAAATTTTTCTAGCAGATTTGGATATCATTCTCAGAAAGAAGTAGAACGCACGATAGCTAAATTCAAAAAAGACAGTATTCCGGTAGATGCGGTTATTCTTGATCTTTACTGGTTTGGTCACGATATTAAAGGAACTATGGGGAATCTGGAATTCGTAAAAGATTCATTTCCTGAGCCTAAACAAATGATCTCTAAATTGGCAGATCAAGGTGTGAAAACCGTTTTAGTTACCGAGCCATTTATTCTTACCTCCTCTAAAAAGTGGGAAGATGCTGTAAAACAAAATGTACTTGCTACAGATTCTCTAGGAAAACCTTTTAAATTCGATTTCTACTTTGGGAACACTGGCTTGGTAGATATTTTTAATCCGAAAGGAAAAGACTGGTTCTGGAATATTTATAAAGATCTAAAATCGTACGGAGTAGCTGGATGGTGGGGAGATCTTGGAGAGCCAGAAGTGCATCCAACCAAATTAAGACACAGCACAGGAACTGCAGATGAGCTACATAATGTTTACGGACATTATTGGGCTAAAATGATAAAAGATGGATATGATGCCGAATTTCCGGAAGAACGTCCATTTATATTAATGAGAGCAGGAGCTGCAGGGTCACAACGTTTCGGATTAATTCCGTGGTCTGGAGATGTAAACAGAGGTTGGAATGGTTTAAAACCACAACCGGAAATAAGTTTGCAAATGGGATTACAAGGTCTGGCGTATATGCACTCCGATCTTGGAGGTTTTGCTGGAGATCTGGAAGATGATGAGCTGTATACAAGATGGTTACAATATGGAGTTTTTCAGCCAATATTTCGCCCGCATGCACAGGAGGAAGTTGCTTCTGAGCCTGTCTTTAA
>CAZWSP010000026.1:0-22395 GCA_964636585.1 uncultured Antarcticibacterium sp. | reverse complement strand
TGGCGAAAGAAGCCATCGAATTGAGGTATAAATTATTGCCTTATAATTATAGTTTAGCTTTCGAAAATCATATTTCAGGGAAACCTTTAATGAGACCATTATTCTTCGAAGAGCCAGAAAACTATAAGATGTATGCTGTTTCCAATACTTATTTATGGGGAGATAGTTTCTTAGTTTCACCAATTCTTCAGCCTGGGGTTACAACTAAAGAAGTGATTTTTCCTTCAACAAACAACTGGTTCGATTTCTATACAGGAGAAAAATATGCTAAAGGAACGGTAGCTTCAGTTAAAGTGGTAGAAGATCATATTCCTGTTTTTGTTAGAGGTGGATCTTTTATTCCAATGGCAAGACCAATGCAAACTACTGCCAATTATGATGCTTCTACATTAGATGTTTATTTCTATTATGACGAACAGGCAAAAAAGAGTTCTTCAGTTCTATATAATGATGACGGAAAAACTCCAGAGGCCTTCGAAAAAGGAATGTTCGAAAAGGTTAAGATGGAATCTTTATTAGACATGGATTCCTTTACAATTACCATAAATAAAGAAGTTGGAGAAAATGCTTCTTCAGAAATAAAAGGAATCGATCTACATATCGAAAACCTTAAAAAGGAAGTGCAATTTGTATGGGTGAACGGTATAAAATACACTGGCAAAAATTATATGCATCTTGGGAAATTGAATATTCCTGTAAGATTCGATCAAAGCGAAACAACAATAAAAATAGAATTCAATTAATTAAAACCGATATCCTATGATTAAGAAATTTGCATTAGCATTTTCAATGGTTGCTGTAATGGCTTCCTGTAAAGATGAAAATAAAGAGAAGAAAGACTCTGAAACAACTCAGGAAGAACAAAAAGTTAGTATTGAAGATACCGATCTTGAAAATGCGGTGATCTATGAAGCCAATATTCGCCAGTATTCTCCAGAAGGAACATTTAATGCTTTTACTCAGGACATTCCACAATTGAAGGAATTGGGAGTAAAAGTGATCTGGGTGATGCCTGTATATCCTATTTCAGTAAAGAACAGAAAAGCTACCGGAGGTGGAATGGTTAGTGAAATTGAAGATGAAAAAGAGCGTGAGAAATATTTAGGGAGTTACTATGCGATTGCAGACTATACTAAAGTGAATCCGGAGTTTGGAACTATCGATGATTTTCAGAAATTGGTTGATGTAGCACACGAAAATGGAATGTTTGTGATCATGGACTGGGTGGCTAATCACACAGGATGGGATCATCCTTGGATCACAGAGCATCCAGAATATTATACTCAAAACGAAGCAGGCGAAATTGTTGATCCTTTAAATCCTCAAACTGGGGAATCTTGGGGATGGACAGATACTGCAGATCTTAACTACGACAATAAAGAACTTTGGACAGCAATGACCAATGATATGAAATATTGGGTAGAGAATCATGATGTAGATGGTTTTAGAGCAGATGTTGCAGGAGAAGTTCCAACAGAATTTTGGGATCAGGCAGTAAAAGCGATAAAAGAAATAAAGCCGGTATTTATGTTAGCCGAGTCTGAAGATAAAGATCTTTTCCATAATTCATTTGATATGGGATATAACTGGGAAGGTCATCATATCATGAATGAGATCGCTCAAGGAAAACAAGGAGTAAAAGCTTGGGATTCTTATATGACCAAAATTGACACTACTTATCAAAAAGACGATTTCTTGATGAACTTTGTTACCAACCACGACGAAAATTCTTGGAATGGAACGGTAAAAGAAAGAATGGGAGATGCAGGAGAAGCTATGTTGGCATTATCTTACACTTTGCCTGGAATGCCTTTGATCTATAGCGGACAAGAATATGATCTTGATCGCAGATTGTTGTTCTTCGAAAAAGACAGCATTCCAAAAACTAAAGGAAAGGTTTGGCCAGTACTTGTAAAGTTAGGTGAACTTAAGAATAATAATCAGGCGCTTGCAGGAGGTAAAAAATCTGCTGCATACAAGCGTTTAACTACAACAAAAGATGATCAAGTTCTGGCTTTCTCTAGAGGAAGTGGAGACGATATGGTGATCTATGTTGCAAACCTTAGCAAATCACCTGTTCAGTTTAAAATGGAATTAGACGGGAAATTTCAAGATTATATGACTTCTGGAGAGTTAGATCTTAAGAAGGATATGCAAATGGATTTTAAGCCGTGGGAATACAAAATATTGATTAACAACTAAGTATTTTTCAAAATTCTTTAAAAAAGCCTCTTAATTGAGGCTTTTTTTGTGAGTTATTAACCGAAAACGTTTTAGTGAAAGCCTTGATTAGGATTTAAGAATCAAATCGAATAGATTTACAGTAATGCAAGTAAAAATTAAGAAAATTGGAGTGCTTACTTCAGGAGGAGATGCTCCGGGAATGAATGCCGCGATCCGTGCGGTTGTGAGAGGTTGTGCCTTTCAGGAAATTGAATGCGTTGGTATTTTTAGAGGATATCAAGGCTTAATTGAGGATGATTTTGAAGAGCTCAATGCGAGGTCCGTTCGAAATATTATTAGTCGTGGAGGTACTTTTTTAAAATCGGCCAGATCTAAAGAATTTAGAACTGCTGAAGGAAGAAGTAAAGCTTACGAGAATTTAAAGAAAGCCAATATAGATGCTTTAGTAGTTATTGGCGGAGATGGAACTTTCACTGGAGGCTTGATCTTTAATGAAGAACATGATTTCCCGATAATAGGGATACCGGCTACCATAGATAACGATATTAACGGTACAGATTTCACTATAGGATACGATACTGCGTTAAATACGGTGGTAGAGGCAATAGATAAGATTCGCGATACTGCGAGTTCTCACAACAGATTATTTTTGGTTGAAGTAATGGGAAGAGATGCCGGAGATATCGCTTTAAATAGTGGGATTGGAGCAGGAGCAGAGGAGATTTTAATTCCGGAGGAAGATAGAGGGATAGAAAGATTGGTAGAATCTTTAAAGAAGAGTAGAAAGTCAGGAAAAACTTCCAGCATCATTGTAGTTGCTGAAGGTGACAAAAGCGGAAAAAACATTTTTGAACTTGCCGAATATATAGAAGAACATCTGGAAGATTACGAAATAAGAGTTTCTGTGCTAGGTCATATTCAGCGTGGAGGTTCTCCAAGTTGTTACGATAGAGTTTTAGCAAGTAAACTTGGGGTTGGTGCAGTAGATGCGCTTTTAAACGGAGAACGCACGATAATGGTGGGAATCCATCATCAAAAGGTAGTTTCAGTTCCATTGGAAATAGCAATTAAAAATGGCGCTAAATACGATAAGAATTTAAGAAGAGTCGCTGATATTACTTCAGTATAATAAATACAAAGACAGATTATGAGTACTAAAATTGGAATTAACGGCTTTGGCCGAATTGGACGAATAGCTTTTAGAAATGCTATTTTAAATGATGCAGTAGATGTAGTAGCTGTGAACGATCTTTTAGATGTAGAGCAACTAGCTTACCTTTTAAAATACGATTCTGTTCACGGGAAATTTGATGGAACAGTAGAAGTTAAGGACGGACATTTAGTAGTAAACGGAAATAAAATTAGAGTTACTGGTGAGCGTAATCCTGAAAATCTTAAATGGGATGAAGCAAATGTAGAAATAGTTTTAGATTGTACTGGAATTTTTACAACTAAAGAATCTGCTGGAGCGCATATTAAAGCTGGAGCAAAGAAAGTTGTGATCTCTGCACCTTCTAAAGATGCTCCAATGTTTGTAATGGGAGTAAATCATATGGACGTGAAGGCTGAAGATACTATTGTATCTAACGCTTCATGTACTACAAACTGTTTAGCGCCTTTAGCTAAAATTATAGATGACGAGTTTGGTTTGATAGAAGGTTTAATGACCACGGTTCACGCAACTACAGCATCTGAATATACAGTAGATTCACCAGACAAGAAAAATCATAGACTTGGAAGAAGTGCTTTAAACAACATTATTCCAACTTCAACAGGAGCTGCAGTAGCAGTAACTAAAGTAATACCTTCATTAAAAGGGAAACTCACAGGAATGGCTTTTAGAGTTCCAACTGTAGATGTTTCTGTGGTAGATCTTACGGTAAGAACCGAAAAAGCTGCAACCTACGATGAGATTAAAGCTGTATTCAAAAAAGCTTCAGAAGGAGCATATAAAGGAGTGGTTTCTTATACTGAAGATATGGTAGTTTCTCAAGACTTCGTATCTAATCCTTATACTTGTAATTTTGATGCTGAAGCAGGAATTGCATTAAACGATAATTTCTTTAAATTAATCGCTTGGTATGACAATGAATACGCATATTCTGCTAAATTAGTAGAACTTGCAGCACACGTTGCTTCCATATAAATTATAAATAGCCATTTATTTTTGCGATAAGTTGAAAATAAATGGCTTATTTTATCTTATAAAGAAATTAAAATGATATTAATTGCTGACGGTGGTTCCACCAAATGTGACTGGATCCTTTTGAATAATAAAGGAGAGCAGATATTTCAAACTCGTACTAAGGGCTTAAACCCTGCAGTTTTTCCTGAAGCGATGTTGGAACAACGAATTGAAGAAAATGCTGAACTTTTCGAGGTTAGAAATGAGATCGAAAGAGTTCACTTTTTTGGTGCCGGTTGTGGGACCGAAATTCCTCGTAAACTTCTAGAAGATATAATTGCAAATTTCTTTACCAATGCTTCTGAAGTTATGGTGAAAGAAGACATGGTTGCTGCAGCTTATGCCGCTACAACCGAGCCTGGAATTGTTTGTATTTTAGGAACTGGATCTAATAGCTGTTATTTCGACGGAAAAGATGTGCACATGGCAGTGGAATCTTTAGGATATGTCTTAATGGATGAAGCCAGTGGGAATTACTTCGGAAAACGCCTTATTAGAGATTATTACTACAAAAGAATGCCACCGGATATCGCTGCGAAATTTGAAAAAGATTTCAATTTGAATAGCGATGAGATCAAAAAGAACCTTTACAAAAAAGAAAACCCAAACACCTATTTAGCTCATTTTGCTGAATTTATTTTTACCAATGAGCGAAATGGCTATTTCTACAAATTGGTGCACGAAGGAATAAAAGAATTTATGCACACGCGTGTTCTTTCAATAAAACATGCTCAAACGGTGCCAATTCATTTTATAGGGAGTATCGCATATTTTAGCCAAGACATTATTAGAGCAGTTGCTCAACCTTACAATCTTGAAATTGGAAATATAATACGCAGACCTATAGATGCGCTTATAGAACATTATAGAAAAAATGTGCTAAATACCTAACAGTCAATCTACCATAAATTTTTACTACATTTAATTAAAATGATAATTAGATGCTGGTAAAAGTTTATGGTAGTGCTGTTTTTGGAGTAGAGGCTACTACTATTACTGTAGAAGTAAATGTAGCAACCGGCATTGGATATCACTTAGTTGGTCTTCCAGATAATGCCATTAAAGAAAGCAGTTTTAGAATAGCTGCTGCCCTTCAAAACAATTCCTATAAATTTCCCGGGAAAAAGATCACCATTAATATGGCACCCGCCGATCTTCGTAAAGAAGGTTCTGCGTATGATCTAACTTTAGCAATCGGCATTCTAGCCGCATCCAATCAAATAAAAGCTTCAGATATTGGGGATTATCTTATCATGGGAGAACTTTCTTTAGATGGAAGCCTTCAGCCTATAAAAGGAGCTTTACCCATCGCAATTAAAGCAAAAGAAGAAGGCTATAAAGGTTTTATTCTTCCAATTCAAAATGTGAAAGAAGCCGCAATTGTTAGCGGACTTGAAGTGTATGGAGTTTCCAACATCTTGGAAGTTATTAATTACTTTGATAAAGGAATTCCTCTAGACAGAACCATTATAGACACAAGGCAAGAATTCTACAACAATCTAGATCACTTAGAACACGACTTTGCCGATGTAAAAGGGCAAGAAAGTATAAAACGTTGCATGGAGATCGCTGCAGCTGGAGGCCACAACATTATTTTAATTGGCCCGCCTGGAGCGGGAAAAACGATGTTAGCAAAACGATTGCCTAGTATTTTACCTCCAATGACACTGCATGAAGCTTTAGAAACCACCAAGATCCACAGTGTAGTTGGAAAGATAAATAACCATGTTGGTTTAATGTCTCAACGTCCATTTAGAAGTCCTCATCATACAATTTCTGATGTTGCCCTTGTGGGAGGTGGTGCCTATCCACAACCTGGCGAAATTTCTTTATCTCATAACGGTGTTTTATTTCTAGATGAATTACCCGAATTTAAAAGAGGTGTGCTAGAAGTGATGCGTCAACCTTTGGAAGATAGAGAAGTTACCATTTCCAGAGCAAAATTTACGGTAACCTATCCTTCAAGTTTTATGTTGGTTGCGAGTATGAATCCGAGTCCGAGTGGTTTTTTTAATGATCCAGATTCGCCAATGTCTTCTTCCCCTGCAGAAATGCAGCGTTACTTGAGTAAAATTAGTGGACCGTTATTAGATAGAATAGATATTCACATAGAAGTTACTCCGGTTCCTTTCGAAAAATTAAGCGAGGAACAAACTGCAGAGAAAAGTGTGGATATTAGAAAACGAGTTACCAATGCACGGCAAATTCAGACAGAACGATTTAAGGATAAAGAAAACGTTCATTATAATGCACAAATGAGCGTGAAACAGATCTCTGAATATTGCAAATTGGAAGATTCATCGAAAGAACTCTTAAAAGTTGCAATGGAACGTTTAAATCTTTCGGCAAGAGCTTATGACAGAATTCTAAAGGTTTCTCGCACTATAGCTGATCTTTCTGGAAGCGAAAATATTCAAGGCAGTCATATTTCCGAAGCTATTCAATATAGAAGTTTGGATAGAGATGGCTGGTTAGGTTAAAAATTTCCTACATAACTAGCGCTTACAGAAGATTTTAATACATTTGAGAAATATACTTAAATGTAAGATACCTACTTAAAATGAAAAGAATCCTAATGTTGCTAATACTTGCAGCCATGATTGGCTGTAAAGGAGATGAACGATCTAATGCAGAAAAAACTGCTTCAGAATCAGATAGCTTGTCCATTCCTGATATTTCATTAGATTCTATTTTAACAGCAGACAGCGTAGAAATGAATTTAGAGCAAGCTAATAAATTGGCAGAATTACCATTGGCATGCTTAAATACAGAATATCCTAATAAACTTGGTCAAACCCTTGGAAGCGAGAAAGATTTGGGTACTCCTAAAAAGTTACACCCTGCATTTTATGGATGTTTCGATTGGCATTCCTCAGTTCATGCACATTGGTCTCTAGTAGTCCTATTAAAACAATTTCCAAAACTGGAAAAAGCAGACCAGATCAAGGCAGCATTAGAAAAGTCTTTATCTAAGGAAAATATTGCTTCAGAAGTAGCGTATTTCAAATCAGAGCATAATACAGATTATGAGCGTACTTACGGGTGGGCTTGGTTATTAAAACTTTCAGAAGAATTACAAACTTGGGATTCAGATCTTGGGCAAGAGTTGGCTACAAATCTAAAACCACTTTCAGATCTAATGGTTGCAAATTTTACTGAATTTCTTCCAAAATTAAATTATCCAATTCGAGTTGGAGAACATACCAACACTGCATTTGCTCTGAGTTTAGCTTATGATTATGCTGAAGCTGTAAAAGATGCAAGTTTTCAGGAATTAATTGAAAGACGCGCTAAAGAGTTTTATTTGAAGGATGATAACTGTCCCTTAGCTTGGGAACCAAGTGGTTTCGATTTTCTTTCCCCGTGTTTAGAAGAGATAGATATTATGAGAAAAGTGTTGCCAAAAGCGGCATTCCCATTATGGATAGAAGATTTTATGCCAGAACTTAAAAATCCAGATTTCGATATTGCTGTAGGGAAAGTTTCAGATAGAACAGATGGGAAACTTGTGCACATAGACGGTCTAAATTTTAGTAGAGCTTGGGTTTTCTATGGTTTGGCGAATCAGTATCCAGATAAATACAATCATTTAAGAAATATTGCAAACAATCATGTTTCTTATTCTTATCCAAATTTGGTTGGAGATAGCTATGAAGGTGGACATTGGTTAGGAAGTTTCGCTATTTATGCTTTAAATCAATCTAAAGCACAGAAGTGAAAAATTGGCTGAAAAATGTGGGTCCGGGAGTCTTGGTTTCGGCTGCATTTATTGGCCCTGGAACCGTTACCGTATGTACATTAGCAGGAGTTAATTTTCAATTCGCACTGTTGTGGGCACTATTATTATCTATACTTTCTTGTATCGTTTTACAAGAAATGGCTGCTAGACTCGGAATAATTTCTCAGGCTGGCTTAAGTGAAAGCATTCGAAATGAAATAAAGAATCCAATCCTTCGCGGATTTGCGATCTTGCTAATAATCTCCGCAATAGTTATTGGCAATGCAGCGTATGAGGCTGGTAATATTAGCGGAGCGGTGCTTGGGATAACTGCACTTGTAAATCCTTTAGAAATACCTTTAGGAGAATTCAGTTTAAATATTTGGAGTGTTGTAATTGGTGCAATTGCCTTTGCCTTGCTTTATATCGGTAATTATAAAGTTCTGGAGCGAGTATTTATTGGATTGGTAGCGCTTATGAGTATTTCATTTATAATTACCGCTATTCTAACCAAACCAGATCTGTCGTTATTATTTAAAGGATTATTTATACCGAAGTTAGGTGCAGATAGAATTCTTACCGTAATCGCATTAGTAGGTACCACCGTAGTTCCTTACAATCTATTTCTTCATGCTTCTTTAGTAAGCGAAAAGTGGAAAGATGCCACAAAATTGCCATTGGCTAGAAAGGATCTTATAATTGCAATCTTGTTAGGTGGTGTTGTTTCTATGGCAATAGTTATATGCGCAGCTACGCCAAACCTAATAAATGTAAGTTCAGCTGCAGATCTTGCGGTAGGATTAGAGCCCTTATTTGGGAGATATGCCACATGGTTCATAGCTATTGGATTACTTTCAGCAGGAATTACTTCTGCCATTACAGCACCTCTTGCAGCTGCTTTTGTAGCTAAAGGTTGCTTTGGATGGAAAGAGGGAATGAGATCAACAAAATTTAGAGCGGTATGGATGGGGATTTTAATTTTAGGTATCTTCTTTTCGTCGTTACAATTAAAACCAGTAGAGATCATTCAGTTCGCACAGGTGGCTAATGGTTTGTTACTTCCAATAATAGCTATCTTTCTATTTTGGATCGTGAATAGAAGCAGTGTGATGGGTAAATACAAAAACACCTTAATGCAAAACATTTTTGGCATCCTGATAATTGGCATTGCAATCTTCTTAGGAGCTAAATCCATTTATTCGGTGTTACAAAACTTATAAAGCATGTACTTAAAATACATTCATATTAACTGCGATCTTGGGGAAGGTGGGGAATATGATTCGCAACTTATGCCATTAATTTCTGCTTGTAATATTGCATGTGGAGGTCATGCCGGAGATGTAAAAACAATGACCAAAACATTGCTTCTTGCAAAGGAAAATAAAGTGGAAATTGGAGCACATCCTTCCTATCCTGATAAAGAAAATTTTGGTAGAGTTTCTATGAAAATTTCTGAAGAGAATCTTATAATTTCTATCATAAATCAGATCCTGAGTTTGCATAAAATCGCTCAAGAGCATGGCGAAATCTTGACGCATATTAAGCCTCATGGAGCACTTTATAATGATGCAGCAAAGGATAAAAATATAGCTGAAATTGTTCTGAAAGCGATAGATAAATGCAGCCTAAATCTGCCTATTTATTGTCCTGAAAACTCGGCTATTTTTCATCTGATAAAGGATAAAAAGAAAGTGGTTTTTGAAGCCTTTGCAGACCGTGCTTATCACCCAGATCTCAGTTTAGTTTCAAGGACAAAACCCAACGCTTTGATCACTGAAAAAGAAGAGGTTTTTACGCATGTTTTTAGTATGTTTTGTGAAGGTAAATTAAGAAGTGAAAATGGAGAAATAATTAGTGTAAATCCTAACACATTTTGCTTGCATAGTGACACTCCAAATTCGGTAGAAATCTTACAATATTTAACAGAAGAATTACTTAAGAACAATATTAAAATCGCGAGGAAATGAGCAGGCAATATCCTCACTTTACAACCATGGGGGAGAAGGCAATTCTTATGGAATTTGAGCCTGAAATTTCAGAAAAAACCTTGAAATTAGTATTAAATTATAAAAATTCTATTGAAAATAATTTATCTCAACCTTTAGTTGAAGTAATTAACACATATAATTCATTATTAATTACTTACATATCGACTATAGAAAATGTCTATGATGAAATTTTAACACTTAAACGCTGTATTTCTGAAGCTAATATAGGTAAAAATATCAATTCGAAACTTTATCATATTCCTGTTTGTTATGATGAGAAGTTTGGGTTGGATCTTCAATTGTTAGCGATACAAAATATGTTGTCTGTTCCGGAAATTATTAGGCTTCATACTACTCCAATTTACAGTGTTTATTTTTTAGGTTTTTTACCCGGTTTTTTATACTTAGGAGGCCTTGATGAAAAGCTTATAATTTCACGTAAATCTACACCTCGATTGAAGGTTGAAAAAGGGGCTGTTGGGATAGGTGAAAACCAGACTGGAATTTATCCAAAAAGTAGTCCGGGAGGATGGCAAATTATAGGTAATTCTCCGGTTAATTTTTTCGATAAAAACAGTCTCCCTCCAAGTGAATATAAGGCCGGCGATAAGGTGAAATTTTACGCAGTGACCATGGAAGAATATTTGGAAATTTCGCAAGAGATTTCGAACGGTAATTTTCAATTAAAAGTTGAAAATTATGAAAGCTAAAATCAAGGTTTTACAACCCGGACTTTATTCCTCAATTCAAGATCTTGGAAGATTTGGATTCGGAAAATTTGGAGTTCCTCAAAGTGGAGTGATGGATTCTTATTCGGCAAAAATGTGCAATTTACTTTTGAATAATTCCGAAGAAAAACCGGTTTTGGAGATCACACAAATGGGTCCTAAATTAGAATTTAATGAATCTTCAAAAATTGCAATTTGTGGTGCATTGATAAATCCAAAACTCAACGAAAAAGCTGTTTTTAATAATCAGGTTATTCAAGTAAAGAATGGAGATGTTCTATCGTTTGGAAAATTGGAATTTGGATGTAGAGCATACCTAGGAATTTCTGGTGGGTTTATAAGTGATATTATTTTGAATAGCTCTAGTTGGTATGAAGGAATCACCCATCAATTTAGATTATTAAAAGGGGATGAGTTATTTTTTAATTCTAGTTCTACTTTTGACAATATTACCAATTCAGGTATAAAAGTAAAAACGGACTATTTGAAGGAACAGATAGTCCCTGTTTATATAGGTCCGGAATTTTATCTATTATCCAAATTCCAGCGAACAGACTTACTATCTTCAATCTTTAGCATAGATAAAAAGAATAATAGAATGGCTGTGCAATTACAAGAGCCTTTATTAAATGAGCTTAGGCCTATAATTACAGGTCCGGTGCTTCCTGGGACTGTTCAACTCACTCCTTCTGGAAATTTAATTGTTCTAATGCGTGATTGTCAAACTACGGGTGGATATCCAAGGATCCTTCATTTAAGTGAAGAAGGAATAAATGTACTTTCTCAGAAGCTTGCTGATGATCCGATCAAATTCAGTCTTCTAAATCCTTAAATAGAGTTGAATTCATTCTGATTTAAGGTTTGTAAATAAAAAAAAGTGCCAATTAATCGTGTTAAACTATATTTTAAGCCCTACCTCAAAATTGGTTCCCTCAATTAACGACACTTTTAAACCTTATAATTTGGTTAATAATACCAAAACTAAATTAGCCCGTATTACAATTTTATAAAAGGGGAAATTTCCCCTTTTAATATGATTAATAGTTATAAACTACTAGGTAATTAAAAAACAGGTGCCGCTGGCGTTCAATTTGGATAATTAGCCCCACCTAATTATCTAGCTTACACGTAACGACACTTATTTCTTAAAAACTAGCAGACTGTATTTAGCTTTTCAAATATATTGTAGATGTATAAGGAGTTCAAGGGGTAAAATCCCCTTTATATATTTTAGTTGAATTTCTTTGTAATTGGGAAGTGAATTTTGAAAGATCTAGAATTAAAAAGAAGTGCCGTGGTTGTTTATTTTGTATCAAAAGCCCTACCTAATAATACCTTTAGCAACACGACACTTATTTTTAACCCAATACACCTTAGATAGACTAAACTGAATATTCAAATTTATAAAACATCTTAAAACTGCTCAAGGGGATTTTTCCCCTTTTTAATTTCTCTTAAGGATATGTTAAAGAAAAATTCTATTTTTAACTGAATTTAAAAATTGATAAGAGTTATGGCTAAACCTAATAAATGTATTTCCGTAGACGCTGCGAAATCACTTCAAGAGAAATGGAAAGATACACGTGCTATAGAAATTGAAAAAGGACAAGGCTATCAAGATACTCGCGAGTTTTGGTATAGTTTGGAAGATTTACAAGAGTACCTAGATTATGTAAAAGAACAATCTACTGCTCAAGGAATAACAAAACCTGGGATACGCATTTATTTTGGTGCCTATCCTAAAACTTCGATAAAGAAAAGTTATGCAACTTTATTTTTAGCACCTACAAAAGAGAAGTCGGCTATTATGGATGGTGAGGAAGTAACCTCAAATAATACAGAAAATAATTACGATATCGAGCCGTTAAATACCGTTATTGGCGGTTATCCTCCAATTAATTATTAATGCAAATCCTTTTGTTGTATTTAGCGAATCTCTTGGAAGGATTCAGCTTTGTAGCAGGCATTTATTATTTAAGGAAATATCCCAATGACCTAAGTAATAAACTATTCACTTCTTTTTTGTTGTTTACTTATGCGGTTGAAATTATCGGGCTTATCCCTGCATTAATATATCACCATCAATCATTATATCACTTAAAAGAAACTATGTGGTATTCCAATTTTTGGCTTTTTAACCCTTACCTAATTGTAAGTTTTGCCTTTTATTGTTATTACTTTAGTATGAGTTTGAAAAGTATAATCTTAAAAAGGGTCCTAAACATTTCAATAATATTTTATGTAATTTCTAGTGTTTTAATTCTTATTACCTCTGGGGTTTTATTTAATTCTTATTCTAATTATACTTTATTTTTAGGAGTAATCTTATTATTTATATCAATCTCTTCATATTATTATGAATTACTTCAAAATGACATGATTTTGGAAATAAGAAAGATTGTGAAATTTTATGTATCTATTTCTTTTCTACTTTTTAATTTAATATCTATGCCACTTTGGATTTACTTTGAATATTTTAGCAACACAATAAGCCCAGAATTTGTTAAATTATATCAGACCATATTCTATATATCTAACACATTATTATATAGTACCTATATTTTCGCCTTTATATATTGCGCAAAGGCCAACAGCACAGTGAATGTTTTAAGAGATAATTGAACTAGTGAATTAATAGGAAAACTTATACATCATTCTCAGCTTATTAAAAATAATTAATGAGAAGTAAACTTTTTAAACAATTGAAGATTAGATCTTAATGAATTTTATTTAATTAGTTTCAATAAAATTTGACATTTTGCGTAACATTGTGAGCTCAATGAGACTTACAATACCGAAGAATCATTTTAATAAATAATATAGTTCCCTACAACGCGATTCTAATTTTACTCATAGTTGAAAAATCTTGGAAGCTTGAAGGGAGCAAATAAACCTACACAATTTAAATTGGCTATTTCTTTTGAATTTTATTCAAACAGGAATTAATGGTCTTAGTAAAATTTTTATTGTTTCTTCTAAAAGGAGCAAGTGTTATTGCCGGAATTTATTTTCTTAATTATAATCCTAGAGATAGAGTTACCCAGTTCTTTGTGGCATTTCTAGCTTTGAATTTTTTAGTGGGGATCTTCAGCTTTATACCGCGTTTGGTAAATTTTGTAGCGCCACTTCAACATCTTCAGACTACTTTTCTAAACAATGATTATTGGCTATACAATCCCTTTATTATTCTAGGATATAGCCTTTATGCCTGGTATTTTAGAATAGGTCTACGATCAAAAAAAAGAAGGCTAATAGTCGTTTTAGGAATTCTTACTTTAAATATAGTTGGATATACTCATCTATTCTACGAGGATATTTTTTTCTATGCACATTCTATGCTCGTGTTTTTACTTGGATTTTTATTAATAGTTACAAGTATTTCCTTCTATTATTATGAATTGCTAAAAAGCGATAAAGTTCTAGTGATCAACAAATCTGTAAAAATGTATATCTCTATAGGATACCTTTTTTATAACTTACTATGTATGCCGGTTTGGATCTATTCGCATAAATATTACAATCACTTAAATCCGAAATTTGGAGCGCTATATAGTTTTACCATTTCGCTTTCCCACATTTTAATTTACGGGATTTATATATTCGCGTTTTTATATTGCGCCAAGAAATATAAATACATTAAAACCTGATTCTCTGAAAATATTCATTGGGTCATTGCTGAAGAAATTCCTAAAATTTAACGTAAACTTGTACAAAATCAACCTTATTTTATGCTTGCAAAGGAAGAACTGCTCCTAATTGTTTACTTCATCGTGGTCATTTTGTTTTTGACCAGTTTTGCAATAATTTTCTTTATTACGTTTCAAAAGAGAAAAAATAAATTACTTCTTGAAAAATTTGAAGCGGAGACAAGATTCGAAAATGAATTAGCACAATCTAAAATAGAGATCCAAGAGCAAACCCTTAAGAACGTTAGTTGGGAATTGCATGATAATATTGGGCAATTGTTATCTGTGGCTAATATGCAGTTGAATATTCTCTCAAGTTCTGTAGAAGAATCATCAAAACAATCTGTAAAGGATATAAAAGAAGTAGTTTCAAATTCCTTACAAGAGGTTCGCTCCTTATCTAAATCGCTTAATAACGAAGTAGTTGGATATACGGGAATAGAAGCATCTATTAAAAATGAGCTTCTAAGGTTTGAAAGACTTAATAATCTAGAAACTTCCCTTACAAGTTCGGGTGAGCAGTTTGATGTTATAGATAAAGATTCTATCATCCTTTTCAGGATCATTCAAGAATTTTTTTCTAATGCAATTAAACATTCAAAAGCAACAAAATTAGACGTTTTTATTAACTACTTGCCGCAGGAATTACATTTAGAAATAAAGGATAACGGCGTAGGTTTTAATAGAGAACTGGTTACCAAAAGTTCTGGATTAATAAATATGGAGAGTAGAGCATCCCTTATAAATACTACGTTCAATTTAGATTCGGCATTAGGAAAAGGAACCTCCTTATCCTTAAATTATCCCACAAAAAGTTTAGTTTATGAAGAAAACGATAATAATCGTTGATGATCACACGCTATTTGCACAATCCCTTCAAGGTCTTGTTAATTCACTTCAGGAATATGAGGTGATTAAGGTTTTAAAGAATGGTCAGGAATTGGTAGATTATTTTAAAGCCAATAATAAAGGGCCAGATATTTTATTGCTGGATATTAGAATGCCGGTAATGGACGGAATATCTACTATGATCTGGTTAAAAGAGAATTTCCCAGAGCAAAAAACCTTGGCACTAACAATGGAGTTAGATGAAGAGATCATTATTAAAATGATAAAATTTGGATGCAGGGGATACTTATTGAAGGATATAAATCCTGAAGAATTTTTATATGCCTTAGAATGTGTTTGGGCAGATGGCTATTACTATAGCGAAGAAATAGCACAAATTCTAGATCATCCATCAAATCGAAATTATGGAGATCTTACGGCTCGAGAAGTAGAATTTTTAAACTTAGCTTGTTCCGAAAAAACCTATAAAGAGGTTGCAGAAGTAATGAACTTAAGTCCGAAAACCATCGATGGATACAGAGAAAGTCTTTTTGAAAAGCTTCAGGTGAAGAATAGAGTGGGAATGGTGCTTTTTGCTGTGAAACACAAAATAGTTAGCTTATAATAAAGCTTCAATTGATATTGCGTGAGTAACCTAATTCAAGGTGATTTCTACATTTCAGCGTTTGGTTTATAAATCAAAAACGCAAAAAATAGAACATGGTTTACATGCTTCCGATTGCTAAATTCATGTTATTCATTTTAAATTGAATGATTTCCGCAGTATCTTCGCGCTAAATATAAAATGAGACCTGTGTTAGATTCAGCAACTATAGAATTAAGAAATTTACGAGTAAAAGATTATGAGGAATTAAAAAAGTCCATGGTCGAGGTTTACAGCAATATGGATGCTGGATATTGGAGTAAAGCCGATATTAAAACCTTGGTAAGTAAATTTCCTGATGGCCAGTTTTGTATTATTATAGATGGAAAAATTGCTGGTTGTGCTTTATCTATCATAGTAGATTATAATAAAGTAGATGATAATCATAAATACATCGATATTATTGGTGGTGAAAATTTTTCTACACACTCTAAAAATGGCGATGTCCTTTATGGAATAGATGTTTTTATTCATCCAGATTATCGAGGAATGCGTCTTGGTAGAAGATTATATGAGGCTAGAAAAGAACTTTGTGAGCAGCTTAATTTAAAATCGATCATCTTTGGAGGTAGAATTCCAAATTATAAAGAATATTCTTCAGAGCTTACTCCAAAGAAATATATAGATAAAGTTAAACTGAAGGAGATTCACGATCCGGTTCTTTCTTTTCAGTTATCTAACGATTTTCACTTGAAAAAAGTGATTAAAGGATATTTGCCTGGAGATCATGAAAGTTTGGAATATGCCACCTTAATGGAATGGCATAATATCTACTATACAAAACCTGAAAAACTAATTGGAACTAAGAAGAAAGTTGTAAGACTTGGCTTGGTACAATGGCAAATGCGTTTGTTTAAGGATTACGATTCTTTGGTAGAGCAGATTGAATTTTTTGTGGATGCCGTAAGTGATTATCAAAGTGATTTCATCTTGTTTCCGGAGTTATTTAATGCTCCATTAATGGCGCAATTCAATCATTTAAATGAAGCTGAAGCTATTCGCGGACTTTCATCTTACACAGATAGATTATTGGAAACCTTTAGAGGTTTTGCCATAAATTACAACATAAATATTATCACGGGAAGTATGCCGCAAGCAGTTGGAGAGCATATGCATAATGTTGGCTTTTTATGCCGAAGAGATGGTAGTGTAGAACGTTACGAGAAATTGCACATTACTCCAGCTGAAGAATCGGCGTGGGGAATGAAAGGTGGAACAGAACTTAGAACATTCGATACAGACTGTGGAAAGATTGGTGTACTTATTTGTTATGATGTGGAGTTTCCAGAATTACCAAGATTACTTGCAGAAGAAGGGATGAATATCCTTTTTGTACCATTTATGACAGATACTCAAAACGGATATTCTCGAGTAAAGATCTGTGCACAAGCTAGAGCAGTAGAAAATGAATGTTATGTAGCTGTTGCAGGTTCTGTTGGGAACTTGCCAAAAGTGAATAATATGGACATCCAATATTCACAATCTGCAGTTTTTACTCCATCTGATTTTGCTTTTCCTGTAAATGGAATTAAAGCTGAAGCAACACCAAATACAGAAAGTACGTTATTGGTAGATGTAGATCTAGATCTGCTTAAAGAATTACACAATTTTGGAAGTGTAAGAAACCTGAAGGATAGAAGGAAAGATCTTTATTCTTTAAAGAAGAAAATTATTAAAACTTCTTAATTAGTTTACTTACTAAACCTAATTTGCCAGTATATGGCGCATATCTAAGAGGAACATCTAACCATGTTCCTCTTTTTGTTATACTCTTTTTGTGTGAAAAAGTATCGAAACTGTGTTTTCCGTGATAGGCTCCTTTTCCACTATTTCCAACGCCTCCAAAAGGCATCTTCTTGTTAACTATTTGTACGATAACATCGTTTATAGCGCCTCCTCCAAAACTATAGTTTTCTAATATTTTTTCTGAAAAAGAATCGTCTTCACTAAAAACATATAGTGCCAATGGTTTAGCGTACGTTGAAATGATCTTTTTTATCTCTACTTCAGAAGTATAACTTATTACTGGTAGTAAAGGCCCAAATATTTCATCTTCCATAATCTTTGAATCTAAAGCAGGTTCATCTACCACAGTTGGTGAAATAAAAAGATCTTCTTTATTCGTTTTTCCACCAACAACACATTTTTCGCCTTCTAATAATTCATTCAACCTATCAAAATTCTTACTGTTTATAATTCTTGCATAATCTTTAGATTGCTCTGGAGTTTCTCCATAGGCAGCCGTTATTTCTTTTTTAACAGCTTCAAAAAACGCCTTTTTGATAGTCGCATCTATCAAAATATAATCTGGCGCAATACAAGTTTGTCCCGCATTTAAGAATTTTCCCCACACAATACGCTTGGCGGCCAATACAATTTTCGCAGATTTATGAATGATACATGGATTCTTTCCGCCGAGTTCCAAGGTGGAAGGAGTGAGGTTCGGTGCAATAGCTTTAGCTACAATTCTCCCTACCGGAACACTGCCGGTAAAGAATACATAATCCCATTCTTCTTTGAGTAAAGCTTCAGATACGGGAACTCCACCTTGAACTACAGAAACCATTTCCGGCTCAAAAACTTTTGCTAGAATATCAGCTAAGATCTGGGAGGTATGCGGTGCTAACTCACTTGGTTTTAGAACCACCGTATTCCCCGCTGCTACCGCTCCCATAAGTGGAGAAATAGCAAGTTGAAACGGATAATTCCAAGGCGCGATGATCAAGCAAGCACCATAAGGTTCAGAATAAATATGATCTGAAGATGGGAAATTGGTCCAGGAACTTGAGATCTTTTCTGGTTTAGCCCATTTCTTTACTCTCTTTATCATGTACTCCAATTCACTTATAATAAATCCAGTCTCGCTTAGTACACTTTCAAATACCGGTTTTTTAAAATCTTTATAAAGTGCATCGCAAATTTGAGATTCTTGCTCTTCAATTAGATCTCTTAATTTTTTTAGTTTCTCTATTCTATAGCTGACTTCCAAAGTTTTTCCTGTTTTGAAAAATGCTCTTTGAGACTCTAAAATATTTGGGACGTCTATTTGCATGATTTATTATATTGAATGCTTTCAGCTTTACTGAAGCTTAAGAAAGATACTGCATCTGCTTCATATTTTAAATTTTTACTTGGATTTCTCCAATTATTTTTAAATATTTAATGCTTTATTAAAAAAACATGTACATTTACAGCGTGAATTCAATTAAAGAAATAATACAATCCACTCTCCGCTGTAGGCTACGCTCTACCAACTAAGCGGCGCATTTCTTTTTTATACATCTTTTGAATTTTACCATTTTGAAAAATTTTTCCAGCATATTTTTAAGTTCTAATTTCGGTTTTTATACCGGGATCGTTTTAAGGCGTCCACGCTTTAGCCGTCGCACCTAGTGTGCGTCTAACTTCTATGGAACTAAGGTGAGTCCGGTTCCCAATTCAATTCATTTTTTATTTAATCATTTTTCAACTTTAATCTTTTATCAGATGAAGATTACTATTGCTAATTTATCTCACGCAAAGTATGCTGAGATCATTTGTGACACTATGGAAGAATCGGCCAAAGTTCGTGGTACCGGTATTGCCAGACGTTCACCAGAATATATCCTTAAGAAAATGGAAAATGGCAATGCCATTATAGCTCTTGATGGTGAAACCTTTGCAGGTTTCTGTTATATAGAAGTTTGGAGTCATGAGAAATTTGTAGCAAACTCGGGATTGATCGTGCATCCGGATTATAGAAATTTGGGACTTGCAAAAGATATCAAAAAGGCAATTTTCGCACATTCTAGAGCTAAATATCCGAATGCAAAAATCTTTGGGATCACCACAGGTTTAGCGGTAATGAAGATCAATTACGATCTTGGATATCAGCCGGTAACTTTTTCTGAATTAACCGAAGATGAAAGCTTTTGGAACGGTTGCCAGACCTGCAAGAATTTTGATATTCTAACTCGCACAGAACGTAAAATGTGTTTGTGCACAGGAATGTTATATGATCCTGCAAAAAAGAAAAGTCCAGAGAAAAAGGAGAAATTAAATGAAAAAGCTTTCAAAAGATTGAAGAGCATCAAGCAAACCCTTTTTTATAAAACCAATAAAGAAAATATATAAACTGTTGAATGTAAAATAGCATTTCAGTTTAAAAAATAGCAAGAATGAAAAAAATAGTAATAGCATACAGCGGCGGATTAGATACTTCTTACTGCGCCAAATACCTTTCAAAAGAAGAAAATTTTGAAGTACATGCCGTAAGTGTAAATACGGGAGGTTTCACATTAGAAGAGATCGAGAAAATTGGGAATAACGCAAAAATGATAGGTGCTAAAACCTATAAAAATATAGACGCGGTTGCTAGTTTTTACACTAAAGTGGTGAAGTATCTCATTTTTGGAAATGTTCTTAAAAATGACACCTATCCATTATCTGTAAGTGCAGAGCGAATTATTCAAGCTATAGAGATCGTGAATTATGCTAAAGAAATTGGCGCAGAATATATTGCCCATGGAAGTACGGGCGCAGGAAATGACCAGGTTAGGTTTGATATGATCTTTCAAACCTTAGCTCCGGGAATTAAAATTATAACTCCAATTAGAGATAAGAAACTTACCAGACAAGAAGAAATAGCCTATCTCCAAGAAAATGGTGTAGATATGAACTGGGAAAAAGCGAAATACTCCGTTAATAAAGGCCTTTGGGGAACTAGTGTAGGAGGATCGGAAACACTGACTTCTTCATCACCGCTTCCAGAATCTGCTTATCCGTCACAATTAGTGGAAAAGGAGTCTCAGCAAATTTCATTAACTTTTACAAAAGGAGAACTTACTGCCGTAAATAATAAAGAGAATTCTTCGGAGATCAATATCGAGATCCTGGAAAACATCGCTTCAAAATACGCCATTGGGAGAGATATTCATGTGGGAGATACAATTATCGGAATTAAAGGTAGAGTTGGTTTTGAAGCTGCTGCGGCACTTATTACCATTAAAGCTCATCACTTGTTAGAAAAGCATACGTTGAGCAAGTGGCAACTTCAGCATAAAGATTATATGGCAAACTGGTACGGAACGCATTTGCATGAAGGTATGTATTTAGATCCTGTAATGAGAGATTTGGAAGCATTTCTATCTAGTTCTCAAGAACAGGTTTCGGGGAAAGTGTTTGTGAGTCTTCATCCATATAGATTTACCTTGGATGGTATAGAGTCTAAAAACGACCTTATGAACATTGGTTTTGGAAAGTATGGAGAAGAAAACACCGCTTGGACTGCAGATGATGCTAAAGGCTTTATAAAAATCCTTTCAAACTCAGGAAAGATCTTTCAATATGTAAAAAATCAATCATGATCACAGCTGGAATAATAGGTGGAGCAGGGTATACCGCGGGAGAATTAATACGAATATTATTAAGGCATCCGGAAGTGTCATTAGATTTTATTTTTAGTACTTCTCAATCTGGAGCTCCAGTAAACAGTATTCATCAGGATCTTTTGGGAGATACAGCGCTGCTTTTTGGCGACAAGATTAATCCTGAGGTAGACGTGTTATTTCTTTGTTTAGGACATGGAAATTCGAAACAGTTCTTAGCAGAAAATCATTTTTCTGAAACCACTAAAATTATAGATCTGAGCACCGATTTTAGAATGCTTTCAGAAGATCATAATTTCGTGTATGGCTTGCCTGAATTCAGAAAAGAAGAGATTAAGAAAGCGCAGTTTGTGGCAAATCCCGGGTGTTTTGCAACGGCTATTAGTCTTGCAATTTTACCATTAGCTGCAAAGCACTTATTGAAAGACGAAGTTCATGTAAACGCGGTTACCGGGGCTACTGGTGCAGGAGTGTCTTTATCTGCTACTTCTCATTTTACTTGGAGAGATAACAATTTTTCGGCTTATAAAGAATTTGAGCATCAGCATTTAAACGAGATCAATCAAAGCATCAAATTTTTACAAGAAGTTGGAGAACCAGAGGTGAGTTTTATTCCGAATAGAGGAAATTTTTCCAGAGGAATTTTTGCTACTTCTTATACCAATTTTGAAGGAAGTCTGGAGGATGCGACAGCAATTTATAATGAATATTATCAAGACGAACTTTTTACGCATGTTATTTCTAAAGAAGTACATCTAAAACAGGTAGTTAACACGAACAAATGCTTAATAAGTCTTAAGAAGTTCAAGAATAAATTGCTAATTACAAGTGCTTTAGATAATCTTCTGAAAGGTGCATCCGGACAAGCAGTGCAAAATATGAATCTGATGTTTGGTTTTCCGGAAGATCAGGGATTAAGGCTAAAAGCAAGTTTTTTTTAGATATTTCTAATTTCAATTTTTAGATATGAATTTATTCGATGTTTATCCTTTATATAATATAACTCCGGTGAGCGGGAAAGGGCCTTATGTTTATACCGAAGCTGGCG
>CAZWSP010000025.1:14333-28047 GCA_964636585.1 uncultured Antarcticibacterium sp. | reverse complement strand
AGATAACTTCGCAAATTTACCGGAATTAACTTTAACCTGGCCTTCTGTATATTCTTATCAGGAAGATTCCTATGCCTTAGAAATTCTAACCAAATATTTATCTGATGGGAAAAGTGCACCGCTATATAAGAAATTAGTTGAAGAAAAAGAATTAACAGATCGAGTTAGAATGTATAATTACACTTCGGAATTGGCGGGTCAGTTAATGCTTCAGGTGCGTGCTTATGATGGAAAAGATCTGGATGAAGTTAAAAAAGCAATTGATGAAAGTTTAGCGGAATTTGAAAAGAATGGAATTTCAGAAAAAGACCTTAAACGTATTAAAGCCGGACAAGAAACCGATTTTTATAACAGTATTTCAAGTGTTCTGGGAAAAGGATTTCAGCTTGCACAGTACCAGATCTTTGCGAACGATCCAAATGAGATCAACAAAAATGTAGAAAAGATCCTTAGTGTTAGCAAAGAGGATGTTATGCGAGTGTATGAAAAATACATCAAAGGAAAACCATATATCGCAACCTCTTTTGTTCCGAAGGGACAAATGGAATTAGCTATAGACAATTCTGTTCTTGCTGAAATTGAAGAAGAAAAAATAGTTGAAGGAGCAGAAGAAGAATTTGATCCAACTGCCGATGCTTCTTATGAAAAAACTCCGAGCAGTTTTGATAGAAGCAGTGAACCACCATATTGGGGGAATCCTTCTGTAAACACACCGGATATTTGGAAATTCAATTTGCCTTCCGGACTTAATGTTTCGGGAATTACAACAAACGAAGTTCCTATTGTATACTTTACACTTGAAATGGAGGGAGGATTATTATTGGAAGATCCTTCAAAAACTGGTGTTTCTAATTTATTAGCAAACCTACTTACCAAAGGAACTAAGAACAAAACACCTCAAGAATTAGAGGAAGCTATTGAGTTATTAGGATCTACCATTTCTGTAAATGCAGATGATGAGAAGATCACTCTTAGCGGAAGCAGTTTGAGTAGAAATTACGCTAAAACCATGGAATTGGCACAAGAGATCTTATTAGAACCAAGATGGGAAGAAGCCGAATTTAAATTGGAAAAGCAAAAGGTATTAAGTGACTTGCAACAACAAGATGCAAATCCAAATAGTATTGCCAATAATGAGTTCAAGAAATTGATCTATGGCGAAAAACACATTCTTTCTAACAATCTTCTTGGCACAGCAGAGTCTGTTAATGCAATTACACTTCAAGATCTAAAGGATTATTACAAAAATAATTTATCTCCAATGCGAGCTACTTTCCTTGCGGTTGGGGATATAAATGAAGAACAAACAAAAGAATCGTTAAAAGCGATCTCGGCAAACTGGAAACCCGTTAGCGTGAAAATGCCGGAATACCCACAACCACAAGCTCCGGAGGTATCAAAAGTATATTTTTACGATGTTCCCGGTGCAAAACAATCTGTGATAAAAATTGGAGCTCCTGCTTTAAAGGCAACAGATACCGATTTTTACAAAGCCGAAGTAATGAACTACCGTTTGGGAGGTGGAAGTTTTGCGTCGCAACTTACCCAACAACTTAGAGAAGGTAAGGGATATACCTACGGAATAAGATCTAGATTTAATGGAAGCAATTTGGTGGGTCCGTTCGAGATTTCTAGCGGTGTACGCTCAAATATCACATTTGAAGCGGTTGATTTGATCAAAGATATTTTAGAAAATTATTCTGAAAGTTTAACCCCACTAGATCTAGAGGTTACACAAAGTTTCATGATTAAAAGCAATGCTAGAAAATTTGAAACTCTGGGCGCTAAATTAAATATGCTTAGCGATATTCACTCCTATAAGTATTCTCCAGATTATATAAAACAACGAGAAGTCGAAGTAAATAATCTAAGTCTAGACGATCTTAAAATGCTGGCCGAAAAATATGTAGATCCTAATAAAATGTATTATTTAATAGTTGGAGATGCTGCAACGCAACTTGATAAATTAGATGAACTAGAATTTGGGGAACCAATTCTTTTAAATGAAAAATAAATTAAATGCAGTTATTAAGGCAACTGCGGGAATTATAAAACTTCCTGCAGTTGCCTTTTTTTTGTTTAAAAATGTACTAACCCAAAAGAGATTTGTAAAAAAGTATTTGGTAACAGAGCTGAAGCCTTTTAAAACAACTAAGGATCCCAGCTTAAGTAAAGCAGATATCAGAAAGATAACACATTACTATGGTCTTGGAGTGCCGGCAATTCTTGGAACTGCCTTTTGCCGACTTCATAACAGAAAGTTTGAAGAACAAGAGCGATTGGTGATGACCTATTTAGGTGGAATTTCCGGATTGCTAGACGATCTTTTTGATGATCCTGATAAAAAATGGGATCATCTAGAGGAATTTATTTTAACTCCAGAAAATTTAGAGCCGCAATCTAATTCTGAAGCTGTTCTAAAACAACTTTATTTAAAAGGCCTTGAAAATTCGACTAATCCAGAAGCTTTAAAAAAACAAGCCTTAGCGGTTTTTAAAACTGAAAAGTTAAGTATCCAACAGCGATCCAGTATTGAACCATCCAAAATTAAAGAACTTACTTTTCTTAAAGGCGGACATTCCTTTGTTTATTACCGATTGTGCCTCAACAAACCACTTTTAATTCCTGAGCGAAAAATGATCTGTCAGGTTGGTGGATTAATGCAAAAAGGAAATGACAACTTTGATGTATGGGTAGATTGTCAGCAAGGAATTAATACCGTTGCAAGCGTAGAAAAAGATATTAAAAAATTGAGAAGATCTTTCAATTCTGAATTAGATCTGGCGGTGAATTATGCTTTTGCGTGCGAGTTTCAGCAAAAACAGATCGAGCAATTTCTAAAATTCACTTTATTTGGGTTGTCCAGAGTGTATGTATGCTTGGACCAATTCGAGAAACTTCAGCTTACCACAAATGGAATTTTTGAACCTCATTCCTATTCCAGAAAGCAATTAATATGTGATATGGAACTTGCTAAAAACAAAAAAGCAGCTTTAAAATATTATTTAAAACTGCTTTCAGAATTTATATAGAAAATTACATTCCTGGTTTGGTAGGACCTTTTTTCTTTCTGTGTTTCAATACTTCAGCTTCAAGATAAAAAATGATCTCTTCAGCAATATTGGTAATTAGATCTCCTACTCTTTCAATCTTTTTAATTACTGAAAATAACAAAAGATACTGATCTATTAATTTTGGATTTTTTTGAACTTCTTTAGAAATTACTCCAAAGGCGTTCAGGTTGATCTTATTTAGAGTTTTATCCTTTTTAAACACCTTTCTAGCCTTTTTAGCATTTCCGGTCTTATAGGCATCTCTAATATCGTCTAGCATAGATAAAGCTGCCTTATACATCTCCTCGAACTCCAATTTATCTAATACTTCCTGATCTACAGGCGTATCTACTTCTACGATATAACTAGAAATTCCATAAGCATGATCCCCAATGCGTTCAAGATCGAAATTTATTTTACGCAATGCTAAAACAAACCTAAGATCTCCGGCAACGGGATTATGCAAGGCGATGAAACGCTCGCAATCTCTGTCTATCTTAAGGTCCATTCCGTTGACACGATTTTCTGTATGCAAAACTTCTTCTGCAAGATCGTTATCGTGTGTAAGAAATGCTTCTTTAGATTTTATAAATTGTTTTCGAACAAGTTGGAACATCTCCAACCCTGACTGATTCAAAATTTCTCTGTGATCTTCTAAATTCATCATAATATTTAAGTTTATCCGAAACGACCAGTGATATAGTTCTCGGTTTGTTTTTTCTCAGGATTGGTGAAGATCTTGTTGGTCTTATCATATTCTATAAGTTCTCCCATATAGAAAAATGCCGTGTTATCACTAATCCTACTTGCTTGTTGCATATTGTGTGTTACAATAACAATAGTATACTTGTCTTTTAGCTTATAAATAAGCTGTTCGATCTTCGCAGTAGAAATAGGGTCTAATGCAGAGGTTGGCTCATCCATTAAAATAATTGAAGGCTCTACCGCCAGGGTTCTAGCTATACATAAACGTTGTTGTTGTCCACCAGACAATGCTAAGGCAGATTTATTAAGATCGTCTTTTACCTCACTCCATAAAGCTACTTGTTTCAAAGAACTTTCCACACGTTCTTCTAAAAACGCCTTGTCCTTTAAACCTTGAATTTTAAGTCCGTAAGCTACATTTTCAAAAATAGATTTTGGAAACGGGTTTGGTTTCTGAAAAACCATACCTACTTGCTTTCTAAGTAATTCAACATTTATATTCTTATCGTAGATATCTTTATCGTCTATGTTAATGTCTCCATCCATTCTAAAATCGTCAACATAATCGTTCATTCTATTGAACAATCTTAAGAAGGTAGATTTTCCACAACCAGAAGGACCAATAAAAGCGGTAACTTTATTAGCCTTGATATCCATGCTCACGCCTTTAATCGCCATAAAATCTCCATACCAAACTTTTACATCTTTGGCCTGTAATTTATATTTGCGCTTAATGCTGCTTTCTATGATGCTCTCGCTATTCTCTTTACTCATAATATAACACTTCTGTTATTTAAATTTTTTCTGCCATTTATTTCTGAAATAAACCGCGATACCATTCATTATAAAAGTAATCAACAATAAAATAATAATTGCCGCAGCTGCATTTTCTACAAACCCATGCTGTGGACGGGTGATCCAGTTAAAAATTTGAATTGGCAATACCGAAAACTCGTCCATTGGTGTACTTGGTGCAAACGGCACATAGGCCAAAGCTCCAATTACAATTAGTGGTGCGGTTTCTCCAACTGCTCTGGATAGTGCTAAAATAATTCCGGTTAAAATTCCACCGAAAGATGCAGGCAATAATTGATGATAAACCGTTTGCCATTTTGAAGCTCCCATTGCAAAAGATGCATCTCTAATAGATTTAGGAACCGCTTTTATAGCTTCTCTTGTAGAGACTATTACAATTGGCAATATTAATAAAGCCAAGGTACAACTTCCTGCAAGCACACTTGCCCCCATTTCCATGATCCTTACAAAAACCTCTAAACCTAAAAGCCCATATATAATAGATGGAACCCCAGCTAGATTAGAAATATTCACTTCTAAGATAGTAGAAAGCTTGTTCTTTTTAGAATATTCTTCTAAATAGATAGCTGCTGCAATTCCAACCGGCAAAGCAATTGCTGTAGTTAACAACAATACCCAAATACTACCCATAAGTGCAGTATAAATTCCCGATTCTTCAGCATGTCTAGAAGGTAAGTTTACTATAAATGCCCAGTCTATTCTTAAAATTCCATCTACAAGAATATTACCTATAAAAATAGCAAGTAACACAAGCCCCAATAAAGTACAGGCAATTCCCCATATTTTAAAAGCTTGATCCTTCAGCCTGTTCTTTTTAATACTATTCATATTTCTCCTGGAATTTTTTACGAATTCTATAGCTAATCGTATTCAATAAAAAGGTGAATACGAATAAGGTGATACCTGCCGCAAATATTGTTTTATACTCTAAAGAATCATGCTGCACATCACCTAAACTCACTTGTACAATGTATGCTGTAATTGTTTCTACAGGTACTGTAGGGTCAAAAGTTAGTCTTGGTTGTTGCCCAGCTGCAATTGCAACGATCATGGTTTCTCCAATGGCTCTAGAAATTGCCAAGATAACAGAAACTATAATTCCAGAAGATGCTGCCGGCACAATAACTCGAAACGCATTTTGCAATCTTGTAGAACCCATCCCGTAAGCTGCTTCTCTTAAAGAATTAGGAACCGCATGCAATGCATCTTCACTTAAAGAAGATATATAAGGAATGATCATGATCCCCATAACGATTCCAGCAGATAACGAGTTAAAACTAGATAATCCCGGAATTATAGTTTGCAAGAAAGGTGTTACTACCATCAATGCAAAGAATCCGTAAACCACTGTAGGTACAGCAGCAAGTAATTCTAATAAAGGCTTAATGGTTCTTCTGAAACTCTTAGGAGCATATTCACTTAAATAGATACTTATAGACAATCCTACTGGCAAGGCAAATGCAATTGCAATAAAGGAAGTTAATAAGGTACCAGAAAGTAAAGACATTATTCCGAAGTGTTTATCGGTAAATAATGGCGTCCATTCTGGATCTGTAAAAAAGTCGATTATAGAAACTTCGCTGAAAAATTTTATCGCCTCTATAGAAAGCACGAGGATAATTCCAACTGTTATGGCAATAGTAATAAGCGCACTCAATAACAAGCCGCGTTCTATTACTAATTCCTTAATTTTTCGCATTTATATTATTATAAAGTAAATAAAGAGATTTCCATTAAAATTCTAAATTCTGGAATGCAAAGAAATGGAAAAATTTCGATACATAATTACAAACTGAAACCCGCCCAATTATGGGCAGGTGATTTCAGTTTTTTAGAACTTTAAGTCTTCTCAGAAATAATTCTTTATTTTAAGATTAGTCTATTTATTAGCCTCAACAAACTTATTGAATTTTTCCTTCTGAGCTGCATATTCCTCTTTAGTTAAAGCGATATATCCAACATCTTTTGCAAGATCTCCAGCTTCATCTAAGTAGAAATTCACGAAATCTATCACTTCTTTATTCTTCATTGAAGAACTGTTCACGTAGATATATAATGGTCTAGATAATGGAGAATATGTTCCATCTTTTACAGTTTCGGTAGATGGTTTTACACCACCATTTCCACCGTCTACTGCTGCTAAAGCTAATTTATCTTGGTTAGCTTCAAAATAAGCTAATCCAAAAAATCCTAATCCATATTTATCTCCGGCAACACCTTGCACTAATACATTATCATCTTCACTGGCAGTAAAATCTCCTCTTGAAGATCCGCTTTCTCCAACGATTGCTTCAGTAAAATAATCGAATGTTCCAGAAGCAACTCCAGGTCCGAATAAATGAATTTCTTCATTTGGCCAAGCTGGGTTAATCTGATTCCATTTTTTAATTACTCCTTGTGCTGCTGGTTCCCATATTTTCTTTAATTCTTCAACAGTAAAAGTAGTCGCCCAATCATTCTCTGGGTTAATAACTACCGCAAGACCATCATAAGCAACTTCTAACTCAACATATGTAATGTTGTTTTCCTTTGCAAGAGCAGCTTCTTCATCTTTTATTGGTCTAGAAGCGTCAGAGATATTGATCTCTCCTCTTCCAAATTTTTTAAATCCACCACCGGTTCCAGATACACCAATTGTAACATCTACTTTTGGTTGCTCTGCTCTAAATTCTTCAGCAACTGCTTCAGTAATTGGATACACAGTACTTGATCCATCTATAGAGATAGTTCCAGATCCTTCTCCGTTTTCAGAGTCTTGACCTTTGTTGTTCCCGCAAGAAATTATTGCTAAGGATAAAAATGTAAATAATACTTTTTTCATGATCTAGTTATTTAAAAATGTAAGTCTATTTGTAATCTATATTCTAAACTGTTATCCATGTTGTCTTCAAAGTCATCCAAACTAACATCAGTTTGAATTTTTAACTTGTGCCCAACTATGTATTTTGATATCCCAAAGGTATATTGATTTTCGATAGCTTCACCAGTAATTTGCTCGTCTAAGGTAACCTGTGAATATCTACCAACAACTTCAAAGTTGTTTTTAAATAAATAACCCGCTTGCATATTAAAACCGTCTCCTACTTCTACAACTTTCCCTGTTGGCGTTCCATCTGAATTTACGGCAACTGCTTCATCTGCTGTTCTATTAGCATATTCTGCCATTGCAGAGAATCCTTTGTATTTAAAGATCCCGTCTAAAAAGAACGTATTGATATCTGTTTGGAAATAACCGGTATCTGTGGTCATATAACTTCCGCTATTAGATCTTGTTCTTACCGCACGCTCGTTATGATCGTAAGTTGCACCTATCGATAGTTTTGGTGTTTGCTCTCTTTTAAGATCAGTTCCTGAGTAATCATCAAAATCTCCTAAAGGAAGCACCTCTAACCTACCTGTATATTGAAGTCCACCTAAATTTTCTGTAGTCACGTTTCTACCTTCTCCTTGAGATATTGCAAAGGCTTCTCTCACGAGAACATTTTCACCAACATTAATAAAGTGATGTAATTGCATTCCCATATCACGATCTATGTTATATTCTCCATTTACTAAAGAACGATCTACCGTTTGAAGGTTTGCTGAAGAAATTACTCGCTCCCTATTTCCAGGAAGTTTTGTTTGCCCTGTCCAAAGTTCAAAATTCTCGTAGAAGTTCCATTTTAGAACCGCATCAAGAATAATTCTTGGAGAGTTGCTGGTAAAAACTGAAGCTCCACTTACATCTCTATTAGACAATCCTAATTCGATTTTGTAAGTTAATTTTGGTGAATATGCGAAACCTTCAAATTTTAATCGAGCTCTTCTAATCGAAAATTGGCTAACTCCATTTTCCAGATTTTCATTGTCTGCAAAATCCCAAGAACTAGTATACAAAGACTGAAAACGCGCTGCAAATTTTAAGCTGAATGAGCTATCTTTTGCTACTACGTTTACCAATCCTTTACCAAACTTGCTGTTTGTGATATCTTGCGCCTGAGCAAAATGTGATGCCACTATTGCGAAGAACAGTAACATTGAAAATTTTAATTTCATTATCTTTTTGTTTTTGTCGCTGCAAATGTGCGACTCCAATGTTAAGTTAATGTTACCTGCAAGTTATCCTTTAATAAAAAAGCTATATTTAAAATAAGAGCCGCCTTTTTGGGGCGGCTCCTTCACAAATCGATGTCGACAAAAACTAAAGATTTTATGATTTAGCCTTCATTTAAAAGGCTTATCAAAGATGCTACTACTTATCTTTAAACGTGTGAAGTAAAAATTAAGCAATGATTAAGTAATTGTGACCAAAGCGGTTATGATGTTCTTATTTTGAGTTCTTTTCGAACCGGTTTAGTAACATTTGCATTCACTGGAACTCCGTAAAGATCGAAATCTGCAGCTTCATTTATCTTTACATCATAGAATTCACCTGTCTTCAAGTAGATCTCTGTAGCGTCTATTAGCACTTCATTATCTACATCTGGCGAATCAAACTCAGTTCTACCAATAAAATAATTTCCATCCTTTCTATCTATGATCACTTTAAAAGTTTGCCCAATTTTCTCCTGATTCAATTCCCAAGAGATCTGAGATTGAATTTCCATGATCTCATTAGCGCGTTGTTGTTTCACTTCTTGTGGAACATCATCTACTAAATTAAAAGCATGTGTGTTTTCTTCATGAGAATAGGTAAAACAACCTAAACGCTCAAAACGCATTTTGATCACCCAGCTCTTTAATGTTTGATAATCTTCTTCAGTTTCTCCCGGATACCCAACAATTAGCGTAGTTCTTATGGTCATATTAGGAACCGCTTTTCTAAATTCTTGAAGCAACTTTGTAGTTTTCACCTCTGTAGTTCCTCTTCGCATAGATTTCAGAATAGCATCTGAAATATGCTGCAACGGAATATCTAAATAATTACAGATCTTAGGTTCTCTGTTCATCACATCTAACACATCCATCGGGAATCCTGTTGGAAATGCATAATGCAACCGGATCCATTCTATTCCTTCCACCTGCACTAAATTCTCCAATAATTCGGCAAGATTACGTTTTTTGTAAAGATCAAGTCCGTAATACGTAAGATCCTGCGCTATCAAAACCAATTCTTTTACACCATTTGCCGCTAATCCTTTTGCTTCTTTAACTAATTGTTCTATTGGCGTTGAACGGTGTTTTCCACGCATTAAAGGAATTGCACAAAAAGAACAAGGTCTATCACATCCTTCAGCAATTTTTAAATAAGCGTAATTTTTAGGAGTTGTAGTTAAACGTTCTCCCAATAATTCATGCTTATAATCTGCCTCTAGAGCAGCTAGTAATTCTGGTAATTCTGTAGTTCCGAAATATTGATCTACATCTGGGATCTCTTTTTGAAGATCTGGCTTATAACGTTCACTTAAACAACCGGTAACAAATACCTTGTCTACTTCACCTTGTTGCTTCTTTTCTACGAATTCTAGAATGGTGTTTACAGATTCTTCCTTTGCATTATCTATAAAGCCACAGGTATTTATAACAACAATATTACCTTCCTCTTCATGAACAACATCCTTATCATTGGCGAGTAATTGCCCCATTAACACCTCACTATCGTAAACATTCTTACTACAACCAAGGGTTACTACATTGATCTTGTTCTTTCTTCTAGACTTTGTTCTCATAACTAAATTACCTTTTTTGAATTCGCTACATAATTTAAAATTAATGTATGCGGAAAACGGCTGCAAAGATACAACCTAAAAAACTATTAGAAGAAGATTAGCAGTATTGTATAATTTAAGTGAAATATTCGTGTAGCTGAAGCACCCATTTAGCCTCATAATAGCGCACCGCGCTAATTACAATAACCCCAATGATCACATAGATCCAAGAAAAGGTTTCCTTTTTCATTAAAAGTCCGCCCACGATGGCAAAGATTAAAAATGGAATTGAAATTATTAAATTTGGTAGCGCCCAAGCACCTTCAAAAAGAATAGCACTAATCTTCATTATCACATAAAACACAGAGTAAAAAACAATGATCTTACTAATAATTGCCTTAAAATTGGTTTTAGGCATGCTTAATCTTTATAATTTGAAGGAGTAACGCGCTTTTTGGAAGCTTGCTCGTACGCCATTGCCCATGTGTACAAATTCGCTTCCTGATAAGGTCTTGCAATAAAGGTTAATCCTTCTGGTGAATTATTACTGGCATATCCCATTGGCACCGTAATAGCTGGATATTTTGCAACAGCTGCATAACCTGCATGATAATTATTTATTGAAAGTACTCCATCCAAATTGTGCTCTTTCATAGGAACTTCAAAGAATTGCTTGCCATTGGTCGTCAGCGTATCCTGAATTGCTGCAAATTCTTCTGAGGTAGCCGAATCTGCAACAATACCATCAAACAATTTCTGGCCATAAGGAGAACGTACCGTGGTATCTTGTTTATTATAACTTATAACATCATTCACACCTTTGAATTTCAAATCCTTATTTCCGTATTTTTGGAAGTATACAGGAAGATCTCTTTTCATTTCAATATTTAAAAATCGGTTGAAATTTGGAAGATCTAATTCTTCAGCTTCAAATTCTACTATTTCTGCGCCCGCAGTTTTAAGATCTTCTAACGCCTGAACATACAAAGTATCTTCCATCAAAGACTTCATTGCCCCAAAACGTTTTCCCTTTAAAGAAACAACTTTTAGATCCTCATAATAATTAGAAGATGTATTCTTATTTTCAACAGAAGCAGTATCTTCATTATCTCTTCCACTCATTGCAGAAAATAAAATAGCGTTGTCAGTAACATTTTTGGTAATAGGCCCTGGGGTATCTAAATAACTAGATATCGGCACAATTCCGCCTCTGCTCAACACTCCAATTGTTGGCCTTAGCCCAACCAGTGAGTTCTGACTCGCAGGAGAAAGTATAGAACCTGCAGTTTCAGATCCAACTGCAACTGGCGCAAAGTTGGCAGCAACAGATACAGCACTTCCAGAACTAGAACCTCCAGTATCTAAAGTTCTTCTTCCATATGGATTAAAGGTTTGACCGCCCATGGCAGAATATCCGCTAGGACAATCGCCACAAAAGAAATACGCCCACTCGCTTAAGTTGGCTTTCCCAAGAATTATAGCGCCATTTTCCTTTAGACGTTGTACGATAAAAGCATCTTCTGTAGTATTATTTTGTAAGGCAACCGCTCCCGCCGTTGTTGGCATATCTGCCGTGTTAATGTTATCTTTAAGCAAAACAGGAATTCCGAAGATTGGATGCTTCAGCATTTTATTTTTTAATCCCTGATCTCTATTTCTTGCATCTTCAAGAACCTTCGGATTTAATGATATCACCGAATTTAAACTTAAACCATTCTCTCTGTCATATTTCTGAATTCGCTTCAAATAGAAAAGCACCAATTCTTCATAACTGAAAGTACCTGCATACACAGATTTTTGAAGCGTAGGAATATCTTGTTCTAAGATCAAAGGCAATAATTCCGAATACCTATCTTCAGAAAATTTTGCAAGTGCATCGTTAAATGGAATCCACACAGAGTCTACATCTATCACTTTTGAATCATCAACTTTAAACTCTCTAAAATCTTTGACTTCTGTAGTGTCTTGAGTAACTTCAGCTTTTACCATTTCATTAGCATTGTCTTTACAACTGAATAATGAAATTATAGCAAGGGAAAGTAGTAATTTTTTCATGTGAATTTTAGGTAACAGTGGTTTATAGTTTAACTGCGTAAGCTTAAAATGAAAAATAAAAAGGCTTAGGTTTTTAACTGAAGCTCAAGTTACAAATCAACTTCAACAAAAAAACTTCTTCAAAATTTATTTTTTAAAGAAAGAGTCTACGAACTCAATTTTATTGAAAACCTGAAGATCTTCTAATCCTTCACCTACTCCAATATATTTCACTGGAATTTGAAATTGATCGCTTATACCAATTACAACTCCACCTTTTGCAGTTCCATCTAGTTTAGTTACGGCAAGAGATGTTACCTCTGTAGCCGCGGTAAATTGTTTTGCCTGCTCGAATGCGTTTTGACCTGTACTACCATCTAAAACCAATAATACTTCGTGAGGCGCATTAGGAATCACTTTTTGCATTACCCTTTTTACTTTGGTAAGCTCATTCATTAAATTCACCTTATTGTGCAATCTTCCTGCGGTATCTATAATAACCACATCTACATCTTGCTTAACTGCACTTTCTACAGCATCATAAGCCACAGAAGCAGGATCGCTTCCCATTTGTTGTTTTACAATAGGGACTTGTGTTCTATCTGCCCAAACCTGAAGTTGATCTATGGCCGCCGCTCTAAAAGTATCTGCAGCTCCCAAAAGCACTTTTTTACCATCTTTTTTAAACTGATGCGCTAGTTTCCCGATCGTAGTAGTTTTACCAACCCCGTTCACTCCCACTACCATAATCACATATGGCTTGCTCGCTTTGCTGAAGTCAAAACCATTTCCTTCAACAGATTCAGTTTCAGATAATAAACCTGCTATTTCTTCTCTAAGAATTCCGTTTAATTCGTCGGTTCCTAGATATTTATCGCGCTCTACACGAGCTTCGATTCTTTTAATAATTTTTATGGTAGTTGCCACCCCAACATCACTGCTCACCAACACATCTTCCAGATCATCCAGAACATCATCATCTACCTTAGATTTTCCGGCAACTGCCTTGCTCATCTTGGAAAGGAAGTTATTCTTGGATTTTTCCAATCCTTTATCTAAGGTCTCTTTTTTCTCCTTAGAAAATATTTTTTTAAATAAACTCATTATATATGGATGGTTTTTCTTGATGATCGCAGAGTGAATTTAATCAGGCTTCCAGCGAAAATTCAAGCGTAAATATACATAAAAAGAAAAAGCCGTCCAGATGGCTCAGGACGGCTTTTAAAATATTTTATAAAGACTTATTTTTTACTCAAAAACTCGTCTACCATTTCTGGAACCATAATACTTTCAACAAAAGTATAAGCACCAGTTTTTGGAGATCTCACCATTTTAACGGCTTTTGATAATCTCTTGGATCCTGTTTGTAACGAAGCTACTGATTTTTTTGCCATGACTTATACTTATTTAATTTCTTTATGAACCGTCATTTTCTTAAGAATTGGGTTAAATTTCTTTAACTCCAATCTATCTGGCGTG
>CAZWSP010000025.1:0-14323 GCA_964636585.1 uncultured Antarcticibacterium sp. | reverse complement strand
TATCTAGAAGTACCCGGTTTTCCGGATTCTTTATGTTCTGTACATTCTAAGATAACCTGTATTCTATTGCCTTTCTTTGCCATTTTTCCGTGTCTTTATGGTTGAGGATTATTTGTTTAAAAATCCTTTTTCTCTTGCTTCTTTCATAACAGCAGAGATCCCTTTTTTATTGATGTTCTTTAATGCAGAAGCAGATATTTTAAGGGTTACCCATTTATCTTCTTCAGGAATATAAAAACGTTTCTTTAATAAATTAATATTAAATTTACGTTTGGTTTTATTCATAGCGTGAGAAACGTTGTTCCCAACCATTGCTCTTTTACCCGTAAGTTCACAAACTCTTGACATTGTTCTATTCTTTATCTTGTTATTTCAAAACAGGCTGCAAATTAACGATTTTTTTAAGTAACTGCCAACATAAAAATAAAATTATTTTAAGTCTATTTTTTGAAGCGCATCCATATTAGTTTGTATCTAATTTCATATCAAATACTTCCGGAAACATATCGCCTAAGAAAGTAATTCCTTCAGCAACAGCTCTAAAGCCTTATTCACCGTTTTATTCACCACTTGATCTCCACTTCTTCCAAATTTAAATTCTTCTGAAAAAACTTTTTCCGGGGTTGCAATGCCAATAAAAACTGTTCCAACTTCGGCCTCGCTATCTCCTTTTTCCGGTCCAGCATTTCCAGTTGTCGCAATTGCATAATCTGCCTTAAAAAGTTTTTTGGCATTTTTAGCCATTTCCTCTGCCACAGATTTACTAACAACCGAATCTTTTTCGATCAAGGAATGAGAGACATTCAATATATCTTCTTTCGCTTGTGTTGCATAAGTTACCAAACCTCCTTTAAAACTATTTGAAGCGCCCGGATTCTTGGTGAATTTTGTTGCAAGTTCTCCTCCGGTACAACTCTCTGCAACTGCTAGATACATTCCTTTTTTCTCTAGAAGTTGCCTAATAGTGATGGTGATATCTTCATTTTCTCCGTTTACATCTGCAATAATATCACTAAGCAAAGGATAGATCTTTTCGAATTCTTTTTCTACGGAAGTTTTAAGCGCTTGCTCTTCTAGTCCTTTTCCAGATAATCTCAACCTTACCGTTCCATAGCTTGGCAAATACGCCAGTTTAATATGTGTAGGTAAATTATCTTCCCAAGTTTCCAATCTATCAGCAATAGCGCTTTCGCCTAATCCGTAAGTTCTAATGGTTTTATGATAAATAAAAGGCCTCTTAAATTCCTTTATTAATCTTGGTAATACTTCGCGTTCTAATAAAGATTTCATCTCAAAAGGTACTCCCGGCATTGCTATATACACCTTCTCCCCTTTTCTAATCCACAATCCCGGCGCAGTTCCATAGTCGTTGTGCAAGGCAATTGCCTTAGTTGGTACAAGCGCTTGGTCGCGATTGATCCCCGAAATTGGATGGTTTATATATTTAGCAAAAATAGCTTCGACATGCGCTAAAACTTGAGGATCTCTTTCTAAAGTATCCTCAAAAAATTCGCATAAAGCGGTTTTAGTGATATCATCTTTGGTAGGACCTAAGCCGCCAGTGATTAATATAATGTCTGCGCGTTTAGAAGCCTCTTTTAGCGTAGTAAGAATATGTTGATGTTCATCTTCCACAGAAGTGATTTGATGAACAGAAACACCTATTTTATTAAGCTCTTGGGCAATATGAGCGGAATTGGTATCTACAATCTGACCGATTAGAATTTCATCTCCAATCGTTATTATTTCTGCAATCATTACAATTCGAAATCATTCTTTAATTCCTTTTCTGCCAATCTAACCTTTGCGGCTATTTTTTCTCCTGCCTCTCTTGCAGTTGTTTCTCGTTCTCTTCCCTTAGACCATCCTTCTATCAGCAAGATCTGATCCATAAGATCAAGCCCAAACAATTGAAGATTTGGTTTCATCTTATGAGCAAATTGATAGGCCAAAGAGGGATTGCTATTTGCAATAGCTACCGTCATTGAATCTACGTCTGGTGGAATTTCTTCTAAAAAAGTTTGTACTATTATTTTCACAAAATCATCATCTCCACCCGCCATTTCAATAACGTCGTCTAAATTGTAGTTGCTCATTTATTTTACTTGAATTGAAAATAGTTGTTTATCTTCTATAAATCCGGTCAAGACATCGTTTACCTCAACCTTTCCAACTCCTTCCGGAGTTCCTGTAAAAATAATATCGCCGATCTTAAGTGTAAAAAATTGAGAGACATAAGAAATTATTTCATCTATTTTCCACAACATTTCACTGGTATTACCGGTTTGTACGGCTTCCTTATTTTTAAGTAAGCTAAAGTTAATATTATTTAGACTGGAAAAAGAATTTTTATCAAGCCATTTTTCTCCAATTACTGCAGATCCATCAAATCCTTTGGATTTTTCCCATGGCAAACCTTTATCTTTTAACTTTTGCTGAAGATCTCTTGCGGTAAAATCTATCCCCAATCCTATCTCCTTATAATATTTATGAGCATACTGCTCTTCTATATATTTGCCTACTCTATTAATCTTTACCAAAACTTCCACTTCATAATGAACATCCTTGCTGAAATCTGGAATAAAAAATGGTTGCTTTTTTAGCAGAACAGCAGTGTCTGGTTTTAAAAAGATTACTGGATCTGTAGGCTTTTCGTTATTTAATTCTGAAATATGAGCGCTATAATTTCTCCCTATACAAATGATCTTCATCTGGCGTAACTATTTCAGTTTAGTATTTAGTTTTCTCAACTTGATTCCTGTTAAAATTTTCTTGGTATATAATGGAAAATCTGCATTTTGGATCCAACCGAAATATCCAGGTTCTTCTTCCAACACTTGTTCTACTAATTTCCCTTTATATTTTCCGAAGGAAAATACTTCCCTTCCTTGCTTATCGAAAGCAATGAACCCTGCGAAATCTGCAAATTTGCGTCTTGAACTAAAAGTTGATAACCAAGACATATCATTTTCCAGATCTTCATATTTATCTAACTGAGATTTCAGCACTTCATAAGTGGCATTGGTATCAGCTTCCGCGCCATGTGCTCCTTCCAGATCTTTTGCACAATAGAATTTATAAGCCGCAGTAAGCGTACGTTGTTCCATTTTATGAAAGATGGTTTGCACATCTACTGAGGCTAAATTCTTCATATCAAAATCGATACCTGCCCGTAACATTTCTTCCGCTAAAAGAGGAATATCGAATCTATTAGAATTATAACCTCCAAGATCACAATTCTTTATCATCTCGTAGATCTTAGGTGCCAATTCTGTAAAAGTTGGCTCTGTTGCTACTTTTTCATTAGAAATTCCGTGAATTGCAATTACCTCAGCTGGAATTTCCATCTCAGGATTTACCAACCAAGTTTTACTTTCTTTATTCCCATTTGGAAATACTTTTAGGATAGAAATTTCTACAATTCTATCTTTTGCCACATTAGTTCCAGTGGTTTCTAGATCGAAAAAACATATTGGCTTTGAGAGCTTTAACTCCATATAAATAAGTGATTTTTGTAAAGATACTATATTTTGATTGTTCTAAAAATTTCAGTTAAGCCATAAAATATTGAAGCATAATTTGAAAAAATTCAGAAAAATAAAAAGCCACAAATACGATAAGGTTCTTAGCGTATACTGTGGCTTTTAAATTATTTTATTTAATGTTTAAATCTCACGATCCTTATCGAAGGCTTCTAGGTAATTAGCAACACGTTGCACAAATTGTCCTCCTAACGCACCATTCACCACTCTGTGGTCATAACTGTGCGATAAGAACATCTTGTAACGGATCCCAATAAAATCTCCTTCTGGAGTTTCTATTACCGCAGGCACCTTTCTTATTGCACCAAGTGCAAGAATTGCAACTTGTGGCTGATTGATGATCGGGGTTCCCATGATGCTACCAAAAGTACCAACATTAGTTACGGTATACGTTCCGCCTTGAATATCATCTGGCTTCAATTTATTCTCTCTGGCTCTATTTGCAAGATCGTTCACAGCTTTCGCCATCCCAACAAGATTTAATCTGTCGGCATTTTTAATTACGGGAACAATTAGATCTCCATTTCCAAGCGCTGCAGCCATCCCAAGGTTTATATTCTTTCTCTTAATAATCTTATCGCCATCTAGAGCGATGTTGATCATCGGGAAATCTTTAATAGCCTTAGCTACTGCTTCCATAAAGATTGGTGTAAAAGTTAATTTTTCACCTTCTCTTTTTTCGAATGCGTTTTTATTTTTGCTTCTCCAATTCCAAATATTGGTTACATCTACTTCTATAAAAGATTGAACGTGTGCAGAAGTTTGAACGCTTTCCACCATATGATGTGCGATCATTTTACCCATTCTGCTCATTTCAATTATCTCATCTTCTCCATTAACGCTAATTGGAGCAGAAGGTCTTTTAATTTCTGGCTGCGATTTTGGAGATGAAGATTGCACTGGTGCAGCAACTGCTGCAGTAGACTTAGGCTGGGTAGCTTTCTCATCCAAATATCCTAAAATATCATTTTTAGTAACTCTTCCTTCTTTTCCTGTTCCTTCTAATCGCTCTAATTCTTGAAGAGAAACTCCTTCTTTTTTAGCAATATTCTTCACTAAAGGAGAATAGAATTTTGTAGACTCAGAAAAATCTTGAGACGCAGTAGAATCTGAAACTGCTTTTCCTGCAGTTACCATTTTCTCTGCTTCTTCAGCCATAGCTTCTGGCTCGCTGGTTTTCTCTGAAGCCGAAGAAGAACCTGATTCATCTCCACCTTTTATTTCTATAATAGCAATAGTTTGTCCTACTTGAACAACATCATCCGGCTCAAAAAGTTTTTCGATAAGTATTCCATCTACTTCACTCGGCACTTCACTATCTACTTTATCTGTAGCTATTTCGAGTACTGCTTCATCTGCTTCAATAGTATCTCCAACTTCCTTTAACCAACTTGTTATAGTTGCTTCCGCTACGCTTTCACCCATCTTGGGTAATTTAAGTTCAAACTTTGCCATATTATTATTTCAACGATGTTTTTTATAATTCTGATTGCGAAATTAATCAATTAATGCCTTCAGAAGTATTAAATATGTAATAAAATTATTTATAAAACTGCTTTAGAAATTTAAATTCATATAGCAATTGAGGTAAAATTACAATTATGATCCTTTAAAATAAAGGTATTCTGTTCTTTTAGATACATTTTAAGCTGAATGTGCTGATACTAGCTTCTCATTGAACTTTCAAACGGAATCCTATTTGTGATGCTTCTTCCTAAAGTTACTTCATCTGCATATTCCAGCTCATCTCCCACCGAGATCCCTCTAGCAATGGTTGAAGTTTTAATATTGGTTCCTTCTAATTGTTTAAAAATGTAAAAATTCGTGGTGTCTCCTTCTAAAGTGCTACTCAACGCAAAAATAATTTCTTCAACTTCCCCTTCTTTCACCTTGTCAATCAAAGATTTAATGGTGAGCTGGGAAGGGCCAATTCCATCCATAGGGCTTATCTTTCCACCTAACACATGATACAAACCTCTGTATTGACCGGTATTTTCTATTGCCATTACATCACGAATATCCTCTACCACACAAACTAATTCCCGTTTTCTATTGGGATTTGCGCAGATCTCACAAACTTCGGTATCACTAATATTATGGCAGTTCTTACATAACTTTATATTAGATCTCAAGTTTATTAAAGCTTCAGATAATTGCTGAGTTTGCGTAGTAGGTTGTTTTAAAAGATGAAGCACCAAACGCAACGCCGTACGTTTTCCTATTCCTGGTAATTGTGACATTTCTGCCACTGCTTGTTCTAATAATTTTGAAGAAAAATCCATGATTCAAAATTACATATTTTTAGATTAGTTCACTAAATTATACCTGCAGTTCCTGTACAAAAACAAGTTCATTATTTGTATTTTGGCTCCGAAATTAAAAATATATGCAACCAGTCTACATTCTACTGCTCATAGCCACCTATTTTGGAGCATTACTTCTTATATCTTATTTCACAGGTAAAGATTCTAATAACGATGCATTCTTTAAAGCAAATAGACAATCGCCATGGTATATAGTAGCCTTTGGGATGATTGGTGCTTCTTTGAGTGGCGTTACTTTTATTTCTGTTCCAGGTTGGGTAGAAGCCAGTCAATTTAGCTACATGCAAGTAGTTTTAGGATATATGGTTGGATATGCTGTAATAGGATTGGTTCTTTTGCCGCTTTACTATAGAATGAACCTAACCTCGATCTACACCTATTTGGAAAGTAGATTCGGGACTTATTCCTATAAAACCGGAGCATCTTTCTTCTTATTATCTCGGGTGGTTGGTGCAAGTTTTAGGTTGTTCTTGGTTGCAAATGTGCTGCAGATAATACTTTTTGATGCATTAGGAATTCCATTTTGGGCCACAGTAATTATGACGATTGCACTTATATGGCTTTACACATATAAATCTGGGATCAAGACCATTGTTTATACAGATACGTTACAAACCTTATGCATGCTAATTGCGCTAGGTGTGAGTATTTATTATGTTTCTGGAAGTTTAGGAATCCATGGAAGTGATCTTGTAGGGCATATTGCAAATAGCGATTTTTCTAAAATGTTCTTTTTTGATGATTATAAAAGCGCGAATTACTTCTGGAAACAATTTATTTCTGGTGCATTTATAGCAATTGTAATGACAGGTTTAGACCAAGATATGATGCAAAAGAACCTTACTTGTAGAAATCTGAAAGATGCTCAAAAGAACATGTTTTGGTTTACCATTGTGCTAACTGTAGTCAACTTAATATTTCTTGCCCTTGGAGTGTTGCTTACAGAATATGCGAGAACAAACGGAATAGACGCTTTTAAAGATGATCTCTTTCCGGTAATTGCCACACAAAGCGGGATGGGAATTGGAATTGCGATTTTCTTTGTTTTAGGATTGATCGCTGCTGCCTACAGTAGTGCAGATAGTGCACTTACGGCTCTTACAACTTCTTTTAGTATAGATATTTTAGATATAGAAAAACGATATGAAGCTGCTAAACAAGAAATTGTAAGAAAACGAATTCACGTTGGAGTTTCTATCGTATTGATTTTGGTGATAGTTAGTTTTAAATACATTATTCAAGATGAAAGTGTGATCGCAAAACTCTTTGTTTTTGCAGGGTATACCTATGGGCCTTTACTCGGGCTTTACAGTTTTGGACTCTTCACAAAATGGCAGGTAAAAGACAAACTTGTTCCTGTAATTGCTTTGCTGTCTCCTGTTCTTTGCTACTTAATTAGCTTGAACAGCGAAGCTTGGTTCGGATTTGAATTTGGATTCTTTGTGCTAATTCTAAATGGAGCCTTAACCTTTTTAGGTTTAATATTGATTCGTAGAAAGCATGACTAAAGTGCAGGCGTTTTGAAATTCGATCTTGTTCTTTCTAAGCAGGTCGTACAATGCTGGATTTTCTGTTCCCGGATTAAAAATCACTCTTTTTGGCTCTAGAGAAAGTATATAATCATAATACTGTTCTTGCCTTTTTGAATTTAAATAAAGCGTAATAGTATCTACCTCATCAAAATCTTCCATTTCCGTTTGTATCTCAACTCCTCGCACCATTCCTTTTCTTAAACCCAATGCCACGGTAGGTTGATTTTTAGCTACTAATCTTTCTATAGCCATGTTGGAATATCGCGAAGGATTTAAAGACGCTCCTAACACTAGTGTTTTCTTTTTCATAGATATCAAAGTTAATATTTCCGATTAATTGTCACAAATTAAAAAAGTGAAGGTCTTTAAAGAGACTGCCCTTTGTCAATTCTTACTTTAATTTCATAACTGTATGATTATAGAAATTATATAATATGAATTTAAGTTGAATTCAGAAATTATGAGAATTCTTCAGCAAACGGTAGACATTATTTATTTGAAGAATAGCCCAAAAAAATCCGCATAAGATATATTATGCGGATTTTTCGATATAAATAAGATTAGATATTACCACTCAATTATAGCACTCCCCCAGGTAAAACCACTTCCAAAAGCTGCTAAAACAACTACATCTCCATCTTTAATTTTTCCTTGTTCCCAAGCTTCAGTAAGCGCAATAGGAATTGAAGCAGCTGTAGTATTTCCGTACTTCTGAATATTATTGAACACCTGATCATCTCCTAGTTTCAATTTCTTCTGAATAAATTGTGAGATCCTTAAATTGGCCTGATGCGGAATAAGCATATCTATATTCTTAACTTCTAAACCATTTGCTTTTAAACCTTCATCTATTACTTCAGTAAAACGGGAGATCGCATTTTTAAACACGAACTGGCCGTTCATATAAGGATAATATGGAATATCGTCTCCTTGCGGATTTTCAGCAATTATCTCTGGAACCCAATGCATAGTGCTTGGACCTTTTAATGAAAGCTCCATTGCATGTTTCCCTTCTGAGTGTAAATGCGTAGAAAGAATTCCTTGCCCAATATGATTGCTTCTAGTTAAAACTGCCGCTCCTGCCCCATCACCAAAGATCACAGATACAGATCTTCCACGAGTAGTAAAATCTAATCCGCCACTATGGTTTTCACTTCCAATTACCAGAACATTTTTATACATCCCGGTTTTAATAAATTGATCTGCAACAGACAATGCATATATAAATCCGCTACATTGGTTTCTTACATCTAATGCAGGACAAGTATCTATATCTAACATTTCCTGAACCTGCACCCCACAACCAGGAAAATAAAGGTCTGGACTTAAGGTTGCAAATACTATAAGATCTATATCATCTTTAGATATTTTAGCGCGCTCTATTGCAATTTTCGCCGCTTTAACACCCATAACAGCAGTGGTATTTCCATCTCCTTTTTTAATGTGTCTTCGCTCTTGGATCCCTGTTCTCTCTTGAATCCAGGCATCATTGGTATCCATCAATTTGGAGAGATCGTCATTTGTTACCACATTTTCAGGAACATAACTTCCCAATCCGGCTATTTTAGATTGATACATAGGTTTACAATTATGATATTAATATTTATTCTCCTTAAATTTAAGCAAATAATAATTTTTTGCCCCGCAATATAAGAAACATTAATTATCAGAAACTCTTATATTAGTAGGGTTACTGAAATATTTAAAAAAATAACTTATGAAAAGAATTCTTTTAAGCCTTTTGTTCTGCGTTTTCTTCCTGAATTTTCAAGCTCAGGAAAATTTAACCTATCAAAAACCTCCGCAAGAAATCATGGATCTAGTGGATGTTCCATTGGCACCAGCAACCTTAATAGACAGTAAAGGGGAAATGATGGTCTTCTTATATAGAGACCAATATAAATCTATTGCTGAACTAAGCGAACAGGAATTAAGATTAGGTGGTCTCCGAATTAATCCGGTTACCAACATAAACAGTAGAGCTGTTTACTACAATAACGTTCAGGTGAAACCTATTAAGGGAAATGAACCTACAACAATTTCGGGATTGCCGGAAAATCCTCGTTTAACCAATTTCTCTTGGTCTCCAGATGAAAGTAAAATTGCCATGACGCATACTACCGATAAAGGTGTAGAGCTTTGGGTTGTAGATCTTAAAAATGCTTCAGCCAAAAAATTAACTGACGCTACGTTAAATGCCAACATGGGAGACGTTATTAATTGGTTTAAGGACGGAAAAAGTGTTTTGATAAAAATGCTTCCTGAAAAAAGAAATGAATTAATAAATACTGCCACTGCTGTTCCTACTGGTCCAACAATTTCTACTAGTGATGGTAGTAAAGCTCAGAATAGAACCTATCAAGATCTTCTTCAAAATAATAATGACGAATTTAATTTTGAGCAACTTGCCACTTCTTCTTTAGTAAAAGTGAATTTAGATGGTACCAAAACTCCTTGGATAGAAAAAAACATGTTCAATAACATATCCTTTTCACCCGATGGAAATTATGTAATGGTTACAAAAATTAAAAAGCCATTCTCTTATTTGGTTCCATATAATAGGTTTCCTGAGGAAACAACCATATATAATAAAGAAGGGAAAGAAATTGCCATGGTAAATGATGTTCCTTTAATAGAGGTTTTACCTATTGGGTTTATGGCGGAAAGAGAAGGAAGAAGAAATTTAAGTTGGAGAGCAGATAAGCCTTCAACTCTGGTTTACGCAAAGGTATTAGACGGTGGAGATCCAGAGAAAGAAGTGCCATTTAGAGATGAAGTATTTTTACTTGACGCACCATTTAAAGGCGAAGGAAGATCAATTTTAAAAACTAAAGATAGATTTTCAGGGATTTTATGGGGAACTAATAACACCGCAATTGCCTATGATTATTGGTGGAATAATAGAAATATGAGAACTTATGTTTTTGATCCTTCAAATAATAACAAAGAACCGAAAGTCTTATTCAACAGAAATTATCAAGACCAATACAGTGATCCAGGAAATTTTGTAACTAAAAAGAATGATTTCGGATTAAACATTTTGGCGTTAAAAGAAAATGAAGCTTATTTATTAGGAAGTGGGTATACAGAAAAAGGTCAGTTTCCATTCGTAGATAAGATAGATCTCAACAATGCAAAAACTACCAGTCTATATCGTTCTAATTATAATGATAAAAAAGAAACCTTAGTTGAAGCTATAGATATTACTAAAGGTAAAATTTTGGTGAGAATTGAATCTTCTACAGAATATCCTAATTACTATTTAAGAGATATCAATAAAACTGAAGCATTAACGCAAATAACCAATTTCGAGAATCCATTTAAAAGCCTGCAAGATGTTCACAAAGAAGTGATCACCTACAAGCGAGATGACGGATTGGAATTAAACGGAACTTTATACCTTCCAGCTAATTACAAAAAAGATTCAAAAGAGAAATTACCAATGATCTTATGGGCTTATCCAAGAGAATTTAAAGATAAAAGCTCTGCAGGACAAAACACATCTAATGCCAACGATTTCACCTATCCTTACTATGGTTCACCAATTTATTGGGTTAACCGCGGATACGTTGTTTTAGACGATGCATCTTTCCCAATAATTGGTGAAGGCGATGAAGAGCCTAATGATAGTTTTAGAAAACAATTAGTAGCAAATGGAAAATCGGCAATAGATGCCGTAGATGAAATGGGTTATATAGATAGAAATAGAGTTGCTGTTGGTGGACATAGTTACGGGGCATTCATGACCGCGAACTTGTTATCTCATTCTAATCTTTTTGCTGCAGGTATTGCTAGAAGTGGCGCCTACAACCGGACGTTAACTCCTTTCGGATTCCAAAGTGAAGAACGCAGCTATTGGGAAGCACCAGAGGTATATAACGATATGTCTCCATTTATGCATGCAGATAAAATGAAAACACCTCTACTACTAATTCATGGGGAGGCCGACAATAATTCAGGGACCTACCCGATGCAAAGTGAGCGTTATTTTAACGCGTTAAAAGGACTTGGAGCCACAGCCAGACTAGTAATATTACCAAAAGAAAGTCATGGATATAGTGCTAAAGAATCTGTATTACACGTTTTGTGGGAACAAGACCAATGGCTGGAAACCTATGTTAAGAACAGAGTAAAATCTGAAATTAGCAATAAGGAACTGATTATGCAGGACTAAGAATTCTGTTTAATATTTTTAAAAGGCTGCCTTAATTAGGCAGCTTTTTTATTTGAAATATTTAGCATAAAAAAAGGGAAGCTACACATGCAAAAATGTTGCTTCCCTATCAACCTAACCAATATTAAATTTAAAACAGTTGTCTATGCGTATTTACATTAATTTTTGCGTCCAGATCATGCAGTAGATTGTAAAGTCCGAAAAAAGTTCTAGTGATATATAGAAAATGTTCGCTGCCCCTATTTCCATCCATTTTTCTCAACTTAGTGTCTTTACTATATTTCTCACTTAGATTAGATAAACGCTCCCAAAAATCCTCATTAGAAAAATCAAAAGTTTCTTCATAAAATGGTGTGGAGAATAACGTGAAAGTTTCTCTAAACATATCTGTAAAAAAGGCCTTTTCCTTTTCTGAATCTGATTCTTTTAAAACTTCTAATTCATGAAGTTTTAGATTGAAAAATTCATCATTTTCAATATTTTCCTTTTTTGTCAATTCAAAATAAGGAACATAAAAATCTTCTGGTAATCTTTTAATACATCCAAAATCTATGGCTATAAGATTGTAATTTTTATCTACCAAGAAATTCCCTGGATGCGGATCGGCATGTACAGCTTTCAACTTATGGATCTGAAACATATAAAAATCCCAAAGCGCCTGTCCTACGTTATTTGCAACGTTCTCATTTATATTCCTTGTAGAGAATTCACTTAAATGTTCTCCATCCATCCAATCCATCGTGATAATTCGCTCACTAGATAGATCTTCATAATACATAGGAAATTTAAGATTTGGAATATGTGCACAAGCCTGAGAAATCTCCTTGCTCTGCTTCACTTCCAATATATAATCTGTTTCCTCTAATAACTTTCCTTCAACTTCTTTAAAATATCTTTCAGAATCTTTTCCTTTAAGATTGAACATTCTGGTAGCAATTGGCTTTACCATTGCAAGATCTGAACTGATACTATCTGCAACGCCCGGATATTGGATTTTCACAGCAAGTTTTTTCCCATTCTTTGTAGCCATATGGACTTGTCCAATGCTGGCTGCATTTACCGATTGCGTTGCAAACGTATCAAATAGTTCCTCGGGGTAGTTTCCATTGTATTTTTTAAAGGTCTTTCTCACTAAAGGCGCAGAAAGTGGAGGAACACTAAATTGCGCTAAAGAGAATTTCTCTACATATGCACTTGGCAACAAGCTTTTCTCCATAGAAAGCATCTGGGCGACCTTAAGTGCACTTCCTTTTAAGCTTTTTAAACCATCATAGATATCGGCGGCATTATCTTCGTTTAATTCGTCTCTGGTTGTAGCCGAATCGAATGCTTTTTTGCTATAATACTTTATATAATTGCCGCCCACCTTCACTCCGGTTTGAACCATTTTACTAGTTCTTCCCAGTTTCCCGGTTGGTATGCTATCTATTGTTTTCATAATATATTGGTGATCTTTAAAAAGCCAGGCAGGAAAAAATTAATGTAGGATACTTTCCTGCGCGGCCATAAAAATCTAATTAATTCATTTTCTCTTTCCACAAAAATTTACCTAGATCCAAAACTCGCTCTAAAGGAGTATTGTCAAAAAGGTCAAAAACTGTGTGAACAGATTTTTCTATTACAACATCGGTGCTTTCAAATTTCGCTGAATTATCGTCAATCCAAAATTTTAATATGAATAGAAATTGTACCCAAGCGGCTTCAGAAAAAACAGTTTCAGATTGCTTTAAAAAATTCGGGTTTTTAGTTTCATTTCCTTCAATAATAAGTTCTCTAGAAAATCCCTTTACATGTTTTCTTAACCCTTTTAACTGTTCCAGATTCTTAAACTTATCAGGATTTTCGTTTAATGCTAGAAGCACATAGCTTCTATTAGCAGTAAGTAATTCAAAAAAGGTATAGTAAAACGTAAGTAATTTATCTTTCGGGAAAAATGCATCAAATTCTAAACTCTGATGCAAAAGATCCATAGTATTAGAATAAAATTGATTCCACACACCTTTCTTCAATCCATCAAAGCTTCCGAAGTATTCATAGAATTGGTCTTCTGTAATTCCATTTTCCTTTGCAAACTTGTAAACACTTTTCGGCATTGTTTCATGTTCTAAAACATGATTCATATACATCCCGATAAGGAGTTCTCTACTAAATTTTGGGGTAGATTTTTTTTCTGAAGTCACTTTCTTAGTCGCCATAATTCTTTCTTCTTATACAAAGATACAAACTGTTTAATCTTTTTAAACAATCATTAAACAAAATAATTTGTTAAAGTTTAATTGTCACTAAATCAACTTGAAAACTTAGACGATTTAAACTATGGCTCATTACAGGTGTCAGTTTGTCAGCGGAACGGTCTTGGTATTTTTTTTGACTTACTTAAGGAAATAAATAATTCAACTAAATTTTTTGATATATGGCAACAGGAAACATTAATGTATCTGTAGAAAACATTTTTCCACTTATAAAAAAGTTTTTATACAGTGATCACGAGATCTTTTTGCGTGAATTAATATCTAACGCAACAGATGCAACTTTAAAACTGAAACATCTTACCAGCATTGGAGAAATAGATTTAGCATACGGAGATCCAAAGATCGAAGTAAAAATTAATGAAGAAGACAACACACTTCACGTTATAGACCAAGGAATTGGAATGACTAAAGAAGAAGTTGAAAAGTATATAAATGAAGTAGCTTTTTCTGGAGCAGAAGAATTACTAGAAAAGTATAAAGATTCAGCTAAAGATAGCGG
>CAZWSP010000024.1:23456-28096 GCA_964636585.1 uncultured Antarcticibacterium sp. | reverse complement strand
GATAGAAAAATATTTTGGTGAAATTAAAAAAAGACAAGAAGTTGAACCATTAAAAATACAGACGGTTACACTTCCAAAAACCAAGCGTCTTTATCATGAGGATAATTTTGCAACTGCACCTCAACTTAATATGGTTTGGCCGGTAGTAGAACAATTTAGCAAAGATGCCTACGCCTTAGATTTTCTTGGAGAAATACTTTCAGACGGAAAAGATGCACCTTTATATAAAGTGCTTGTAGAGCAAAAAGAGCTTACTTCCCAACCTTACGCCTACAACAATCCTAGCCAAATTGCTGGGAAATTTCAGATCTCTGTAACTGCAAATGCAGGTGTAGATCTTGATAGTGTAGAAGCAGGAATTCAGGAAGCTTTTGCTTTATTTGAAAAAGAAGGTATTACTGAAAGAGATATTGAACGAATTAAAGCAGGTCAAGAAACTGACTTTTATAATGGGATAAGCAGTGTTCTTGGTAAATCTTTCCAATTAGCAAATTACGATGTATTTACAGGAGATCCAGGATACATAGAAAAGGATATCCAAAATATTCGAGCGGTTACAAAAGAAGATGTTCTTCGTGTTTACAACAAATATATCAAGAACAAACCTTTCATACTTACAAGCTTTGTCCCTAAGGGAAATTTAGATTTAATTGCTGAAAATTCAGAAAAAGCGGAAATAGTTGAAGAGAAAATAACAGAAAATGTGGAGTCTGAAGTAGCTGAAGTAAAGCAGGAAATTGAAAAAACACCTTCTAATTTTGATCGCTCCGTTCAACCTGAAATAGGTAGTACTCCCAAATTAAACATTCCTGATTCCTGGAAAGAAACACTAGACAACAAACTTGAAGTTTATGGAATAGAACAAACTGAATTACCATTGGTGAATTTCAGTATTGTGATTGAAGGCGGACACTTATTAGACGATCTAAGTAAAAATGGTGTAGCAAATTTAATGACAGATATCATGATGGAAGGTACTGCCAATAAAACTCCAGCGGAATTAGAGGAAGAAATAGACATGCTTGGGGCCAGCATAAATATGTACACCACCAACGAATCTATTGTAATTCGTGGAAATAGCCTTGCACGTAATTTTGACAAAACAATAGCTTTAGTTAAGGAAATCTTACTTGAGCCTCGTTGGGACGAGAAGGAATTTGCACGTATAAAAACCAGTACAATTAATGGAATAAAAAGGAATGAAGCTAATCCTAACGTGATTGCAAACCAGGTTTACAACAAGATTTTATATGGCGAAGATCATCCATTTGCCTATCCAACTTCAGGAACAGTAGAATCTGTGGAGTCTATAAAAATTCAGGATCTTAAAGAGTTTTATAATAAAAACTTTTCTCCAACCGTAAGTCGTATGCATATTGTTGGTGATATCTCTAAAACTGAAGCATTAAAAGCTGCAAAAAGTTTGGCGGCAAAGTGGGAGCCAAAAAAGGTAACGATACCGGAATTCGACGTTAAAAATGATCGTGAAAAGGCATCTTTATATTTTGTAGATGTTCCTAATGCGAAGCAATCTGTTATAAATATAGGTTACATCGCTTTACCTAGAACAAGTGAAGATTTTTTCCCTGCTGAAGTGATGAATTATAAGCTTGGCGGATCCTTCTCAGGAAATGTGAACCTTATATTACGTGAAGAGAAAGGATATACTTATGGTGCACGATCTGGTTTTAGTGGATCCAAGATTCCAGGAACTTTTACTGCTTCCTCCAGCGTTCGTACAAATACTACAGGAGAATCTGTTGGGATTTTTAAAGATGAAATTGCTAAGTATAAAGAAGGGATAACTCCTGAAGATTTGGAATTCACCAAAAATGCATTAATAAAATCTAATGCGCTGCGTTTTGAAACTCAAGGATCATTACTAGGAATGCTACAAGAAATGAGTGCTTACGATCTTGATCCTAAATATATTGAAAAGGAAGAAAAGATAATTGGAGCTATGACTCTGGAGCAACATAAAGAATTGGCACAAGAATATTTAGACGAGTCAAAAATGGCATATCTTGTAGTAGGAGATGCTGAGACCCAATTAGAGCAATTTAAAGAAATGGGCTTCGATGAAGTTAAAGTACTGGATAAGCAAGGAAATGAAATCAAAAAACCAATTAATCTTAAAACAGAAGAGGTTAAAGATTAATTTAGAAGTTATAATTAACAAAGAAACCCGCCAAAATGGTGGGTTTTTTTATTGAGATATATTACTCACAAATTCAGCTTTTAATTACTTCTTTCTACTAAACCAATGGTCGTTTTTGCTATCAGAAAAGGAAAGTGAAACTAAATCATAAAACTTATGAGCCGAATAACTTGATTAATCAAATCATATAATGCAAATATTTGAGCCGAATAGAATATATGATTGGCTCATTAAATATAACTGGAAACAATCATATAGTCAGACATATTGAAATTAGACAACCAAATATTTAAAAACAAAACTATTCCTTCTTTTCTTTATCTTTAAGTAGCTAATAGTAAGCATAGAAGCATGTTTTTGGAGCGCATTGCAATTTTTACATTTCAATTAAAGGAAAAGCTGGAAACTTTTCTCAATTTTCTCATTCGGGAAACAAAAACGCAAACTGGCCCTCTCCTATTTCTAGGCTGCTTTCTCCTTTTAACCCTGACCTTATATTATATCTGGATTACTCCCTATGCTTTTTGGGCACAAATTGTATTCACTTTTATATACATATTGTGCTTACTAATATGTGCTTCTATAATGTACTTTCATATTACACAAAAGAGGGTTAGAAAGAATTCTGATACTCTGGAGGTATTTAACTTAGCTGAAAATGAAATAAAGAAATTTGATCTAAGTGCGATTCCTTTAAATGAGGTACAAGTAAATAACATTTTTAAAGCATTTTCAGAAAATCATTTAAGTGGAGACTATCAAACTTTTCAAGCTTTTATTCAGTTAAACCCAGTTTCACATTTGAAACGTTTGGTATGGAAAGATTCTTCTTATAAATTACCTAAACAGGTAAACCGACAAACCTTATTGGAATTTCTAAGTCAACTTTTGGTAGGATTTGAAAATTTGGGAAATCAGCAAATGATAGAATTAACAAATTATTACTTCATTCTTAAAGATTCGGAAGGAAAAGAATTGACTTTTTCAACAAAAAATATTTACGATTGGAAAAACAACAATTCTGCCTACTTAGAGAATATTTCCGCGCTTATTAAAAAGAATTTATAAGGTGTCACCACTCCACCACCACTTACCCTATTGATTTTCAGTGATTTTCCTTATTCATTTGTTTCTATAATCAAAAGACAACAAGACTTGTTGGCTTTATAAAAATTAGAAATTATGGACAATTTACAACTGGAGGATCGCTTGATCCGCATTGAGCAACTACTTCTAGCTAACAAAGAGGTATTAACCTTGGAAGAGGCTTGCCAGTATACTGGTATTTCAAGAAGTTATATGTATAAGCTTACATCTACAGAAAAGATTCCCTATTGCAAACCTCGAGGGAAGTTGATCTATTTCGAAAGGGAAAAACTTAATTCCTGGCTATTAAATAAATTTAATCCTTAGTGCAATGACTGGCTACGAATATTCTCGCACATGGTTCGATTTTAGTTTCGCAAACACCCATAAAATAAAACCCAACCATACCGCTATCTACTTTTTTGCCATAGAACGCTGCAATCGGTTAGGGTGGAAGGAGGAATTTGGATTTCCTACCGATTTAGCAATGGAAGCTCTTGGCATCAAAAATTATAAAACCTATATCCGTGCACTTCAAGATCTGGTGGATTGGGGTTTTATAAAATGGATACAGAAAAGCAAAAATCAGTACACTGCCAATATCATTGCTTTGACAAAAAATAACACTGCTGCTACTCAAGCATTAGATAAAGCAATGTCCATTCATCATCCAAAGCAAGTCGGAGCCAATTACGAAGGCATTGCTAGTATAGATAAACAAGTAAATAATAAAACTATAAACCTTGAAACTTTAAAAAAGAAGCTTTTAATAGAAGTTAAAGATTTTGAAGTTGACCTAGATCAAAAACTTTCATTTCACTGGGCAATTAAGTTTCAAGAATTATTTCTGAAAAATTTAAAGGATAAAGGTGCGCCTTTGAAAAAAATAAAAGAAGCAAGTTTTGAAGAATTTGTCGATCCTATTCGAGAAATGCTAGAAAATGATGGAATTACTGAAACACATTTACAGCTCGCCTATGAGCTGCTTCATAAAGATGAGTTCTGGAAAGGAATTATTCTAGATACGAATAAACTTCGGGAAAAAATAAGTCAGCTTATCGCCCAAGGTAAAAAAGCAGTAGAAATTAAAGAAATGGATATGAGAGTTCAAAATAAAATTAAAAGCTATGATTAGCACAAATTCAAATATCGTATTATCTAGCACCTCACCCAAGGTAGAGACTGTTAGCAATTTACAGCCGTTGATCTCCAAACAACTTTTTTGGAAGTTATTCCGCTTACAGGCACCTCAATTCATAATAAAGCCTGAAAACAAAGAAATAATTTACAGCATTTTCAGGTATTTTTTACAACTTCCAAATTTTAATGAATACGGAGTTATTAAGAATAAGGCAGATCTGGAAAAAGGCTTATTGATATACGGGGATTACGGAGT
>CAZWSP010000024.1:0-23446 GCA_964636585.1 uncultured Antarcticibacterium sp. | reverse complement strand
AGTCGTCGCACTAAAAACAATCCTCTCTTAGTTGGTGAGCCTGGAGTTGGAAAATCCACACTCTTTAGCGCCATTCATGAAGTTGGAAAAACAATCGTTTCTAAAACCCAAAACACCCAACTATGGTTTCCACGCATGTCAACTGTACACATGCTTAGTCAGTATTACGAGTCTCAAAAAAATTTAGGCAGCAATTTTAAATTGGAAAATTATTATCAAGGAAAATTATATCTGGACGATTTGGGTAAAGAAGATAAGGCTTACAACAGAGAAGAACTCATTGGAAAATTACTCTTTGAAAGACATCACCGAAAATTTAAAACTTTTGTAACCACTAATGACAATCCATCGGCGATAACGGCGAGGTATGGAACTCATATCGGGGATCGATTACCGGAAATGTTCAATATCATTAAATGGGAAGGAAAAAGCTGGAGAGAATAAAGAGTTATTCGTTATATAAGTCCTCACCACATTTTTCACAATGTTTAAAATAACATCTTAGAAAAAAGAGGTTCGTCTGTAAAAATCTTGAACACCAACCAAAACTGCAAATTAAAAGCAGATTTATAAATGACAGAATTTAGAACCTTAAATCTATCTTCAAAATGTTTTGGTTGAAGTTCGCTGGCGTAATTCTGACTTTAATTTAATAGATATTTATGAGGCAGTTGACATCAAAATTTAATCAAAAAATCGAAAGTTTCAAGACTAACTTAGTCTTCAAATTTATACAAAAGCAGTCCAATAATAGTCTATAAATGCTGCATTAAACAGAAAAATATAAAGATAGTAATCATTAAAACGGTACTCTTTTGATGAGCTGTAAGCGAAGTAAAATGAGTAGCAAGAGGATAACACGCTGCGCGATGTTAGGATGTTCTCATTTTATCACAAGTAATTGATTTTCAGTATTTTATAAGTGTTTCCGGAAATTTACAAAACCATTCAAAAAATGATTTTTACCGCAATTGGTTGGCAAGCCTTATAAACAGTACAACCAATTATCCTAATCTATTAAAAATAAGAACCATGAGTAACAATTTCTCCCGAATTAATTTCCATTCTGAAACCGTTGAGCGGTTTAAAAAATACGCCATAGAAAATGAGGTAAATTATACCGAAACCTTGGAAGCGATGTTGGATTTTTTTGAACATAATTATGTCTCTCCTTTTAAACCATTCCCTCTTACCAATTATAGATTACTACATATTTTCAATAAAAGAATGGATGCTCTAGAAGTGCTATTACGTAAAATGGAAAAAGATACTTTAGAGCCTACCCTCAAAATTCTTTTGAATTTGATTAATTCTGCAAATACCAGAAACAAACCTCTTTATCGTGAGAAAAGAGCTTATGAAGAGGATGATACCCATCCCGATTTTTATAGATAGTTTATGATGTATGTCAAAATCAAAACTTAATATCTAAGAACGAATTACTAGTGAATGAGCAACGAGATAAGTATTTTAAAGCAAAAGATAATCCTTCTAGGTTTTCTACTATGCTTTAAGGCTTATCCGAGAGGAAGCTGTTGACCTGTAAGAATCTATATTTAGTCCTAAAATTTCGAGAGAAGAAAACTTACCTAAAGTTGCAACTGAGTCCACTCCACATAAATTCAATTTTATCTTCTGGAGATGGGCCCTTAAGGATGATATTTTTCGCCAATTCCACTACCTAAAAATTTACTGTTGGATTGTTCCTTGGTTTTAAGGATTCCTAGATCATCTAATACTTCGTTCCCAGTTTGCATAAAGGCTTGATTTAATAAGATATCCACAAAATCACACAGTTTATTCTCTGAGTTGCAGTAAATGAATGAATTTTTGTTTTCAAATCTTAATCTTGCTGTGGTAAGTAAATTTCTGCAATTACTTTATGTGGCACTCATTTAGGCAATTCCCTATCTACCTGCGCACTTGTATAGTGTTCTGGAATTTCATCCTTATTTAACTTTGGCCTTTGTATAAACAGGGTTTCGTCCTACTCATATTTCAATGGATAATCAATCAATGCAAGGGTACTATCTTTCTTAAGTAGGACTTCCTGTTCTAAGGTTTTAGGAGTGAATAGAATGTATAATATATTTGGTTTTATTTTCTCTTTGTTCGAGATAGTGGATTTTTCGTTGACAGCGGTTTTTAATTTCCCGCCTTCCATCTAGTACATTATACTGTCTAAAGCCATTTGCATATTAGCGATAGTATAAGAGTTTTCTACTTTTCGCCGAAAATTTTCCATAGCCTCGGTGGCTTGGGTTTCCTCAGCACGTGGTTCGCTAAAATCCAGTTCATCTTCCTCACATGAGAATAGTGAAATTACTAAAAATAAGGATAATAACTTGGTAAAAAACGAAAATGTTGATTTTAGTGACATATAATATCTATTGTATTGTTTAAAGAATGCTATGAATGCTGATTTAAAATTTACTTTGATTTCGAATTTTATATTCGATGCGGAAAAGTGCTTATCTAAAATTTGGATTTTTTTTTAAACCGTACAATAAGTAAGGTTTTAGCTGTACTGTATAAATATTTTCAGTTTGAACGATTAATTCATTATGTAAATACAGTTAGATTAATATTTTATATATGCATATAAAATATTGTAAATATTATTTGATAAAATAAAATTGAAACCGTAATTATTCTACGGTTAAATCTGGATGAATTTAAATATAGGGGCTTAGTTTTGAAAATATTAATCCTATTATCATTTTTTAGCCAATAAAGGGATGCCGTTAAAATGCATCCTTTTATTAAAACATTTTTATCTGATGAATTTATCCTATTCCATTATTGGATTTGAATCTAAAATTGGTGAAAATTTTGTAGAGCTAATGAAGGAGTTTCCCAAATTTAAGAGCAATGGAATTTTTACTGACTTTGATAGTTCACTTAACCATGTTTTAAAGGATTGTCCATCTATAGTATTTATAGATATTGATAACCGAGAGTCATTTGGTGATTCCTTTTACTTTATTAAGGAAGTCGAACAATTTCTAAATAAAACACCATGGTACATAGCCGTTTCAAGCACTAAGAGGATGGCTTACGAAGTGATAAAAAGCAATTTCATTGATTACTTATTAAAACCATTTTCAGAATTCGAACTACGAAAGACCTTATTTAGAATAAAAAAAAAGCTTGAGGTTGAAACTCGAGACAGAATTTGTTTAAAATCTTTTTCAGATTATAGGTTTATTGAATTAGATGACATTCTTTTTTTAAAAGCGGATAATAATACTACAGACTTTCATCTATCTAACAATAATCAAATTGCCGCCTATAAAACGCTGAAATATTATGAATCAATATTGCCAGAGAATTTTCTTAGAGTCCACAATAGTTTTTTAGTGAACACAGAATATATCACAAGAATAAATTTCGGGAAATCTCTTTTATCTCTAGAGGGCGGAATATATGATATCCCATTTTCTAGAAGCTATAAATCAGAAGTCGAATTTTTAAAATCTTCTCTTTTCGAAATGCATTCTCTCCAAGCCTAAAAATATCCATTCACCCTTCAAATTAAGTTGGCTACTAGTCCCATAGGTTAGATCACTAGTCAAGCTCAATAAATTCTTTAAGTAAACAATGCCGTTATATATTTAACCCTGTTAATCAGTAACATGGGTGTCAAAGTTTAAATTTTTGCACTGAGTTAGATTCCAAATTTTACCTAAATGATAATAAATATCCAGTTCAACTGGACTGGATTCATAATGTCTAATTTCAAATAAATCAAAATGAAACAATCAAAAATTTCAATTTTAAAAAATTCTATTTATTTAATTCTATTTTCTTTTATTTTCATTTCTTGTGAGCCTGAGGAGGTTACTGAGCAAATAGATTCAAAAAATAATTCCGTCCAAATATTTTCTGATACAGGAAATGAAGAAAATCCGCCGGAGACAAAAAAAGGCTGAGTTTATATAATAAAAAGAAGCATGTTTATTCATGCTTCTTTTATTTTATATTTGTTTTAAATCATAATAACTTAATACTAAAACATATTAAAAAGTTTTTTATAAAAATTTTAATAATTCTTCTTTTTATAAGTTGTGATGATGGAAAAAGAAAATTAGTAAGTCCTGAGCATAAACTTAATAGTTATATAAAACTAAAAGTTGATTTACTGAATGAAAATTATAAGGATTCTATACAGGAAATTATCTTAAAATTACCTGAGGACACCTTAAAGAAAAATTTATTATTTGAAATCTCTTATCACTACTTGATTCAGAATGATTCTTCTAATTTCAAATTATGGAATTCCAAATCGCGTCAAACATCTATAAATTTAAATGATTCCACTAAAATCGCAGAAAGTTATTGGGACTTAGCTAGTTTTTGGTATTCAAGAAATATTATTGATAGTGCTTATTATAACTATAATAAAGCATATAATATGTATGCTTTTGCAGGTGATGAATTTCAAGCATCCAGGATGATGTTGAGTATGGCAAAAATGCAAAATAATATAAAGGATTATTTGGGCAGTGAGATTTCTACTATAAAGGCACTTCAAACTTTTATTTCCTTAAAAAAGTTCGAACAAATTTATTCATCATATAATAATTTAGGTATTATATATAATGGTCTAGGAGATTATAAAAAATCATTAGATTTTCATGAAAAAGCATTATCTACAGAGCTAGAATTAAATGACGAGTTATTAAAAGCCTCATCCTCTAATAATATAGGTGTTGTTTATCAAAATATGAATAAGTATAAGCAATCCATTAATTATTTTAATAAAGCACTTGAAGTCGATAGTTTATATTATAAAAATATTAGACTATATGCGATGTTAGTAAATAACATAGCTTATTCGCGGATGAAGTTAAAAGATACTTCAAAGGTGTTTGTTAATTTAATAAAATCGTTAAAAATAAGGGATAGTATAGGAAATAAATCAGGGGCAATAATAAACAAATTGCATTTAGCGGAATATTACCTCTTAAAAAAAGATTCCCTTCAAGCTCAAAATGAACTTTTAGAAGTTAGATTTTTGGCCAAAAAATACAATGCATTGGGAGATTTACAAGCAGCTCTGTTACACTTGGCAAAAATTGATTCTTCTAATTCTGATAAGCACTACAAGGAATATATATCCCTAACAGATAGTTTACACATTAATGAACGTCAAATGAGAAATAAATTTGCCCGAATTCGTTTTGAAACGGATGAATTTATTGCTGAAAACGAGGTTTTGAATAAGAAAAATTTTTGGATCATAATTTGGGCATCGAGTATTTTAATATTATTTGGTCTTATTTATGCAATTAGAATAGAAAGAAATAGGAATCGACAATTGTCATTAAAGCAAAAACAACAACTTGCAAATTAAGAGATATATAATTTGTTGATAGATTCACAGAACAAATTAAACGAGGGAAGAGACAAAGAGAAAAAAAGAATTTCAAAGGAATTACATGATGGAATTTTAAGTAAGTTTTTTGGTGTGAGATTAAACCTTGAATTGTTAAATAATTCTATAAATAATGAATCAATTAAACAAAGAGAGAAGTATATTAATGAGCTAAAAAATCTTGAAAATGAAATTAGAACTGTTTCTCATCAATTAAATGATGAAATGTTTTCAAGTGAGAATAGTTTTAAAACAATTATTGAAGAATTGCTTAGTAGTCAAAGAGATTTAAGTTCATATCGGTCTAACCTAAATAGATGAAAAAATAGCATGGGATGAGATTTCCAGTAAAATTAAGATTAATATATATAGAATAGTTCAAGAAGCTTTACACAATATCAATAAATATTCAGAAGCTAAATTCGTAGAAATTGCCTTTATATATTGGGATAAAACTCTTAAAGTGCATTTAAGAGATGATGGGGTTGGGTTTGATACAAGTGTTACTACCGAGGGAATAGGTCTTGAAAACATGAGATCAAGGATAACAGATTTAGGAGGCGAATTAGAAATCAAATCTAGTAATACGGGAACTATTATAATTATGTATATTCCAATACATAAAAATTAAAGTAATGGAAAGCCCTATTAATATTTTAATGATCGATGACCATCCAATTACATTGGATGGATATAAGAACATACTTATTAGTTTAAAAGAGGATAAGTCCAACTACTTGATTGAGACTGCTTCCGATTGTGAGGAAGCCTATTGGAGGGTTCACAAATCTACTAAGAATAATATCTATTATGATGTTATTTTCCTGGACATCAGTCTACCACCTTCGGAAGAGCTGAAGATTTTTTCTGGAGAAGATCTTGGTTTGAAAATTAGAGAAATTTCTCCATCTTCTAAAATTATTATTTTGACCATGTATAATGAGAATTTTAGGATTTATAATATTTTAAAGAATATCAGTCCCGAAGGTCTCTTGATTAAGAGTGATGTATCACCTCAAGAATTCTATAAAGCTTTCTGTGAGGTTTTGCTTGATAAGCTATATTATAGTAATACAGTGAAAATATTAATGCGTAAACAATTTGCTAACGATATTGTTTTAGATGAAATAGATCGCAATATACTTTATCATTTATCTAAAGGAGTAAAGACCAAAGATTTGACTCAGTTAATCCCATTGTCTTTAGCAGCAATTGAAAAAAGGAAAAAACATATGAAGGAAATATTTAAAATTGAAGGCGGGGATTTATTATTAGTTGGAAGAGCAAAGCAATTAGGATTTGTTTAATCTGTCAATTGAAAGGGTTACCCAATCGGAAAAAATATTGAATACCATAATAAGTTATTAATTAAATTAATTTTTACATAAATAGGATATAATGTAATTGGTATAATTTAATATCGTTTTTAACTTAGTTCTCATTCCATTTAAATTAAAAGTTATGAAAGAAAAGCAAGAATTAAAAATATTACTTATTGATGATCACAATTTAATTTTGGACGCATATAAAAATGTATTATCAAAATTAGAAGGTATTAAAATTTCAATAGATATTGCAAATAATTGTGATGTGGCATGGGAGAAGATTGTAAGTTCAAATTATGATATAGTCTTGTTAGATATCAATTTTCCTGTTTACGATGAAAGTAAAATTCTATCTGGAGAAGATTTAGCTTCAAAGTTAAGGCATGATTTTCCGAAAATTAAAATTATAATTTTAACCTTACTTGAAGATACATTTAGACTATATAATATTTTAAAAATTATTAATCCTGATGGTTTCCTTTTAAAAGGTGAAACCAATTCAAAAGAATTACTTAAATGTTTTGAATCAATTATTGATTCAAACAACTATTATAGCCCTAAAATTACAAAAATCCAATATTCAGCATTTAAACTTAATTTTTCCTTGGACGAAAAAGATAGAATAATACTCAATCAGCTTTCTTTAGGAACAAAAACTAAAGATCTTACAACTCATGTTAATCTTTCACTTAGAGCAGTGGAAGACAGAAAGCGAAAGCTCAAAGAAATTTTTGATGTTGTTGGCGAAGGGAATCAAGCTTTACTAAAGAAAGCAAGATCCATTGGATATGTTTAAAAAACAAACATTTAGAGTTTATCCATATTTTTAGAATTTAAATTTAATGTATAATTGACGATCAATTTTTTCTCAAACTATGAGTTAGTTAATAATAGGTTATTTTATCATTCTAATTCTCTACATTGATTTTTAGTCGCTTGATTTAATTTAGTTAATTGTTGAAGGGAAAATATTGAACAGAATCATTAATAAAATGATAAAATACGTAGTTTTACCACGTATTTAGTATGGTTAAAATAAAACCGTATAAGACTTTAGATACTAATTTTATAAAATTATTAACATTATTTTTTAAAATTAATTTTATAAAAATCAAATCATTATTTGTGTTACTTATTTTTGTTATGACCTTTAGTAGTTGTACTCAAGATGATCCACAGCTCAATGAAATCGAAAATGTTGCTGGCTTACAAGATCATCAAATTGAAGAAAACAAACTCTATTTTTCAAGCAGTGAATCCTTAAAAGAATTGATTAACGGGAAATCAGAAGAGGAATTTATTTAAATAGCAAACGACCTGAGAAAAAAAGGTTTGAACCCTTTGACCCCAATGTTTACAGAAGGGGAGGCTAAATTAAAAACGTCATTTTTGAAGTTAAAAAGTAAAAGATTGTTATCAAAAAGCAGTCTTTATACTTTTAAAAATCAGGAAGGTTCTAAAATTGATATAGAGGATGAATTAATAAAAGATCCAAGGTTTGCGGCTTTGCTAAATGAAGAAAGAGAAATAATTATAGGAAATAATATTTATGTTTTTACTACTAAGGGTATGTTTTATAGTAAACTCGAGCATGAGGATGATTTGAGGACTTATCTTAGTACTTTAGAAGGGAAAATGGCAAATGGAAAATACATGGAACTTGAGCCCTGCTTGACAGACGAGCCAATTGCACCAAATGTATATCAATCTACTTACTGCGGCGGCGGTGGCGGTGGCGGAACGCCTTTACCTCATAAAAATAATGGTGCTTTCAGATGTTGCTATGGGCTTATTTTATCTTTTTGGCTAATTGGTTGGGTTTATTATAATACTAAATGGAACATGATTTTATCACCATTAAAATATGCTGGCAGAATGGCTTTAACAAATTATATAATGCAAAGTTTTATAGGTTTAATCTTATTTTCATCAATTGGATTTAAACTTTATGAAACTTTAAGTCCATCAGGAACATTATTGACGGCAATTACAGTTTTTATTTTTCAAATAATATTTAGCAAAATTTGGTTAAAATATTTCAGATTCGGACCGTTAGAATGGGTTTGGACATGTTTGACATATAAAGAATTACTACCAATGAAAAAAGACACTGTGCCTTACATCGGTTAAGCGCAAATAGCGGGTATTCGAGTGAAAAGTGCTGTTTTAGACATCAAGCAATTAAAATTAAAGCTAACAAGAAGTGTATGCTATCCGCCAGAACTGTAATTCCTTTCAAAAATTAATAATAAGATCTGGAATCCCAAATGGCTCTTTACTACTTATATGAAAAATGGAGGTCTCTTACCGAAAGCTGATCTGTAAACTAAATACCATTTTGGATCTCCTACTTCTTCATCGCAATGGTATATTTACAATTAAATCAATTAAAAGAGATCGTTGGCAGTAATTTTAAAAGAACAACAAAACATGAATCAAGAGAAACTATCAGAAAAATCGAGTATTTCAGTTAGGACAATTTCGCGGCCTTATTAGTTCTCAGCCCATGAATAGTATTGATTAAAAGCAGTATTAAAATAAAAAGTGTAGAGATCAAGCCTTCGAATGTAAAACCCGTCTTCTGGAAACAACTGAACCAGCTTTTACATTATCGAAACCTAAAATATTCAGTAATACCTTTAAATATTCTAAACTCACCCAAACCTTTTTAAACTTTCCTTTTAATCCTAGAATTTTTGCAATATCTTGATGTTGTAGCCTGTTTGTAGTATGTGTGAAACCTAAAGATATAGTAAAACATAATGCTTAACTTGGTTTTTATGCTATTTATTAGCGGTTCAAACATATAAACATGTGGTGCTAAACTTAAGTCATGTTTAATTTCAGGCTCAACGATAAAACGTGGTTTTACCACATTAAATATATGGGTGATAACAACCCTTTATATTTTTTAACCTATAAATTTGAAAATGTTAGCTAACATAAAAATAATTTTTAACCTGCCGATTCTTTGAATTTGCATAAAACTTTACAATTATGAAAGTATTTAAAACAATTACATTTGGAATGATTTGTCTTTTTGGAGCCACAGTAATGGCCACTGAACCTGATTATTCATCAGAAATTAGCTCTTCAGAAGAAGCTGTAAAAGAATGCTCACTGCAATACCCCGTATGCGATGAACTTTATCCTGATGATTTTGGTGGATTTGATGACTGTATGCGAAGAGGTGGCTGCTAGGCCAAATGATTGAATTTATAACTTTAAAATCTTTGTTGTACTATATTAATGGTTAAGTCGACTTTTTCACAAATCAATTTACTCGTTTTTATTGTATGACAAAGATTAATTTGAACAAATATCATGATTATGTACTTAAAACATTTAAACTTTTCTCTTTTACTAATTATTTTTAGTTTGAATCTTCAGGCTCAGAATCAAACTGGTATTATTACTTATAAAGGTGTAGTAAATGAAACGTTCGTGGATAGTTTTTTAACTGCGTATGAGCAAGAAGAGAAACCCATGGCTGTTAAACAAAGAGTAGTAGATGCATTTAGAAATGCGAAGCCTGAAGAGTTCATCCTGAAATTTAAAAATAATGAATCCTATTATTACAAAAAACCTGACTTGGAACAAGAGGGTTATAACATGGGTAGTAGGGCAGGCGTAACACCTTATTATACTAATAATGCTACCGATACAATCATTGAGATGAGTAGGTCTTTGGGAAAAATTGCTCTTAAGCCATTAAATTGGAAAATTACTAACAAGACAAAAACAATAGGAGATTATAAATGTTATCAGGCTACTGTGAAGGAGAAACTCTACAGCAGACAGGGACATTATTATTACAAGGATATCATTGCCTGGTTCACACCGGAAATTCCATTAAATTATGGCCCTAAAAATTATAAAGGGCTTCCAGGGTTGATTCTTCAGATTGAGGATAAGGAATTTACATTAACTGCAATCAAGATTAATTTAAATCCTTCCGATGAAGTAAAAATCAACGGACTGGAAAAGAATGATAAGGTTATAACCCAAGAAGAATCTTTTAACCGCATTAAAGAGATGCAAGATGATAGGAAAAAAAGTATGTCTAATAATTGATAATTTTCATTTCTTAACTCATTAAATGCGTATCAAAAAATATATTTATCTCTCTTTTCTTATTTTATTTCAAATTAATGTTTTCTGCCAAAGTACGTTAACCGGAAAACTAAAAGACAGCCTTAATAATCCCCTGGCCAATGCCAATGTTATTGCCGAGCCGCTAGATTCCCTCCAACAGATAAAGTTTGCCATAACCGGAGAAGATGGAAAATATAGGTTAATACTAGAAAACATACCTTATGCCGTTACAGCAAGTTATATGGGCTTCGAGTCTTACAGTTTTGATTTAAAAGCTTCAGGGGCAATTAATCGAGATATAATTTTAAAACCCAGAGCAGAAGGTCTTGAAGAGGTGTTGATCGAGATGCCAGTTGTGGTAAAGGAAGACACCATAATTTACAATATTAATAAGCTGGTCACCGGTGAGGAACGCAAACTCAAGGATGTCCTTAAGAAACTTCCTGGAGTAGAAGTAGATCGAGATGGTACCATTAGGGTGCGTGGTAAAGAGGTTACGGTATTGCTCGTAGAGAATAAAAAGTTTTTTGGGGGCGGGTCTAAACTAGCTGTCGATAATATCCCCGCAGATGCCATTGATCAGATTGAAGTGCTCGATAATTACAATGAGGTCGCATTTTTGAAAAACGTTTCTAATAGTAACGAGATGGCCATGAATGTCAAACTTAAGCAGGACAAGAAAAATTTTGCCTTCGGAGACATAGAAGCTGGTAAGGGCAACCGGGAATTTTATAGGGCGCATGGTAACCTTTTTTATTACAGCCCGAAGACTAACCTAAATTTCATTGGAAATCTCAACAACATCCGGGAACAGGTTTTAACCTATGAACAGTATTTTAACTTTATGGGTGGATTGAATTCCGTTTTTGATCAGGGAATTACCGATTTTGAATTCACTAATAACGATTTTTTGCAGTTTCTGGAAAGTGAGGATGTAGTAGAAAGCCGCAGGCAATTTGGCGCGTTGAATATTTCACAGGTAGTCAATAACAAACTTAATATTTCCGCATACGGTATATTTTCTAAAACCAAGGAGAAAACTTTTGTGCAGGCTATCAATAGGTATAATACTTTTAACGAAAGCAGTGAGCGCTCTTCTTCAACAGACAATTTAATGGGCATCGGACATATAAAAGCGGTGTTTTTACCAAACTTAACTGATCAGTGGTATTTTAAAACACAATTCAAAAAGACCGATAACGGGTACAACAACCTTATAAATTCGGTTGTGGATACCTTAAACAATAACTTTTTTACCGCTGAAAATTTAGAAGGATCGTTTTTTAATCAAAGTATAGAATGGCATAGAAAAAGCTCAAGGGAGCATACATATTCCTTTGCGGTTAATTATACTTTTGAAGAGCGGGTGCCAGAAGTTTTCTGGAAAACTTCAGATCGTATTTTGCAGGGTCTAATCCCGGTTGCGGAACAACCTATATACCTATTAAAACAGTCTAAACAGGTAAAAAACAATAAGTTGGATGCCATTTTTAAGCATTATTGGGTAATTAATAAGAACAATCACGTTTACTCTACCCTTGGAAATACTTACCTGAACCAGCATTTTTTTACCCGAGATTTTCAAGAGCTGAATGATGGAAATATTAATGATTTTTCAAATAGAAATTTTGGTAACGACCTAGATTTTAACCTGAATGATCTGTTTTTCGGTTTTCATTACAAATTTCAGTTAGGGATCTTCTCGTTTGATCAGGGCGCATTTTTACATTACTATGATTGGAAAGTAAGGCAGCAAAACATTGTTTCTAAGAATAAAATTGTTGTATTACCGAGTTTATCGGTAGAAGCCAAACCCAGTCAAACCAAAGAATTAATATTTGACTATAAGCTAATGACATCATTTTCTGATGCCTCCCAATTTGCCAACAGATATTACCTGCGTTCCTATAACAGTCTTTTTGGTGGCAATGAAGACCTTGAAAACGGATTAAGCCACAACTTAAATTTGCGTTTTAACAAATTCAGCACCTACAGGGGCTTTCAATACTATGCAGTCGCCAATTATATCAAGCAGTTACGAGGGATTGTGAATTCGGTGAACTATCAAGGAATCAACCAAAGTATAATTCCAATTCAGCTGGACGACCCGGAAAGCCGATGGAGCATCTATGGGAATATTAGTAAAAAAATCAGCGATATCGACTTTAGTGCAGGGACACGATATAATGTTTCAAAATATAAGCAACTCGTAAATAACAATTTGGTTGTAAATAACAACAGAAATTTCTCTTACAATATATCGGGTAAAACACTATTTGATAATTTTCCCATTATTGAACTGGGTTTTAGGCAAAATTTTGGAAGTTATACATTAAGTGGAAGGAAATCGGAATTTATCACCACGGAGCCTTTTCTAAATATTGATTATAATTTTTGGAATGACTTTATTTTCTCTTTTGATTATACGGCAGATCGTTATCAAAGCAAAAATTCAAATCTGAGTAACAATTATGAAATTGCTAACGCTTCATTATATTATAATAAGGAAAAAAGCGCTTGGAGTTTTGAGATAGAAGCACAAAATCTATCTGATGTTTCATTTAAAAGCCGCAATAGCTTCTCATCCTATATCATTTCGGATAACAGAACCTATATTCTACCAAGGACCATCATGTTTTCCATAGGGTATAATTTATAAACTAAGTTGCAATATCTTTTCTGTAAGATTTATATATAATAAATTTCCTCAGAATCTTTTTCATTTTTGTATTTCACGTTTAATTTTAAGGTAACCATAAAAATTCAAGCACCGAAAATCAGTAAATTGCAGTTAACAATTTTACTGGACTTAGTAGAAAATAGGTTTAAAGTATCTACAAATATATTTTCTACATTTAAAATTAAATGCTGAGTTCAACCCATAAGTTCAAAAAATTATTCTTTTGCGATTTCGGTTTTTATCTTTTAAAGTATTGCCAAACCATTTTTCTTCTCAATAAATCATATTTCCGTGGTCTAATCATTTTTATTCTTAATACGATAAAAGTTTGTTCCTCGAAACTCCCTACCCCCAATTACAATTTTATTTTTAGTCCTAAAATTTCTTGAGAAGAAAACTTACCTAAAGTTGCAACTGAGTCCACTCCACATAAATGCAATTTTATCTTCTGGAGATGGGCCATTAAGGATGCCATATAAACCTTCAGGACCAGTAGAAAATTCATAACCCAGGGTGGTTTTATTAACTTCAATATTATAAGCGGCTTCCAGTTCAGATCTGGTAGACCCCACTCCTATCCCGGCCATTGTATTTATAGTACCATCATTGTTGAACTCTCCAAGACTCCATCCCACAAAAAGCAACTTATCTGATTTAGCTCCCTGTTCCTTTTGGAACATCAGGTTCAAACCATTTCCCCAGATCAACATGGTCATTGGACCTGCACCACATTCTGAATTAATCTGAGGTTCGGGAACTTGAGCGTTTAAAACTTTACCCACAATTCTACTTAATTCTCCCATTTCCATCCCTAACGGAAGTTCTGTGGTGCTACCCGAAGGTCGACTTACCATTTGTAATGCATTGGAAGTAATAGCAAGTAAAGGTTTTTCTGAAGAAGATGAATCTAGGGCTTCTTCAGTTTGTTTAGCTGGATTTATAGTTTGAACCTTTTCCTCAGTGATTTGAGTTGGTTTTTCTTCTGGAACTTTGGAATTGTTTTGACAGCCTAATAAAACTAAAGAAAATATTAAGGTGCAAACTTTTAATTTCATGATTTTTGAATAGCTGTTTTCTATCATAACCCTCTATTGTTAGAATTTCACGAATGTATCGCAAATCGAGATATGTAATATTACTTTTATTTAATTATTCACAAGCTATAAATTGTATTATCGTGTAATGAGATACTAGCTATTATATGTATAATTTCATCTTGAACAGAAAAAAAGATTAGCTTTCAAATCATAGCACATATGCGCCCTCTGCTGTTTTTACTTAACGCTTATCTTCCCGAACGCTATAAAAACAGCACAGGAACCACGCGCAGGTTAGTTCTGGTAGATTTGGGGGCATTTCATTCACATGTCTTTTGATGAGAACGTATTCTTTCTGATTTCAAAAAAATAATCGTAATTCATAAGATCAACCAAAAAATAAACATTTTCCATAAAAAACACCTTGGAAAAACCAATTTTCACGCTTAATCATTACTTTTCATGCAAACAATCTGCCTCAAGGATGGATTCTTGGTTGGTATAAATTATTAATCCCGATCTATTATTAGGGATTTATATAAGATCATCATTCAGAAATTCATAATGATTTTAATAACGACATTTTTTGTCGTTTTCTTTGGTTTTATTTGTTCTTTGTGAACGAAACATGAGTAATTCTAGAAGAAAACATCAAATACTTCCCAATTGCATTGCAGTCTCCGAGAAAGCTGAAAAACAGTTGGCGAATCGTAAACTGAGAAGATTGGTAAAAGAAAAGCTATAAGATTCTAATTATGAATTACCCGATTTAAGGGAAGTTGCCAGCAATTGGAACTGGCCAAAAGACGGTAAATTCTATCGATTTGATATTATTATCAACTAACTATTCCAATCTAATTACTTCAACTCGCGTTAAAAATTTTATCTATTTCGGTATGATGTTGATTTTCTATTAGAAATTAAAAATTTCATTCTTAGATAAAATGATAGTTAATAATCGGCGAAAGTCAATAGTTAGGCAAACATCGTTTTTGGATTTTCGAGAAGTTCTAGGGAAATGAAAATTTAAAATAATTTATAAGCAAAGATTTAAACCTTTTTTGAAATAGTAAGTCAAACCCTAGGTTTGGATGTTTATTCCATTTTTAATTTGAAATATTTCCTCTACTAAAAATTCTCAAAGTTTATTATTCATGAAGTTTAAAAATATTGTTTACCTGATTTTAGTTTTATTGATTGGAGGTCTTGTTGCGTATCGAATCATTTCTAATAAAGCCAAATCCTCACCAGCAGAACAGACTGCCCAAAGTAAGATTGTTGAGGTGGAAGGTATTGTTTTAGAGCCACAAAGCTTTGAGGATAACCTATCTCTCTCCGGCTCGTTGGAAGCTAATGAGCAAATAGAAATTAGAAGTGAAGTATCTGGGGTGGTGGAACAGATTAATTTTGAAGAAGGGGCAAAAATTCCTGAAGGTAAGGTTCTCGTAAAAGTAAATGATATAGAATTACGCGCTCAACTTGCCAGGGTAAAGTCTGCGGAAAATCTGGCTTCAGAAAACGCCAGACGTGCTAAACTTCTTTTAGAAAAACAAGCTATAAGTCAGGAAGAATATGACCTTGCAGGGGCAGATTATCAATCCAGCAAGGCACAAACTCAATTAATTCAGGCACAACTTTCAAAAACCGTAATTCGTGCTCCTTTCTCAGGCACTATTGGTCTTCGCAATATTTCAAAAGGAACCTATGTTACCCCAAATACTATAATTGCCAAGCTTGTAAATACTCAAAAATTAAAGTTAACATTTTCCATTCCAGAAAAGTATGCTTCTAGAATAAAGGTGGATGGTACGTTTACATTTACAACTGCAAATTCTAAAGAGGAGCATACTGCTAAAATTTATGCCATTGAACCTGAAGTAGATATTGCTACCCGAACTTTAAAGATGCGTGCAGAAGTAGATAACTCCGACGGAAGTTTATATCCAGGAATGTTTGTAAATGTAACTCTAGCTTTAGAAACAATTCCAGATGCTTTATTGGTTCCTACAGAAGCTTTAATCCCTATTCAAAACGGAAAAGAGATTTTTGTTGCAAGAAACGGAAAGGCGGAAGCCATCCAAGTAAAAACCGGATCTCGTACGGCTAAGAATGTTCGTGTACTTTCAGGCTTAAAAGCGGGGGATACTATTTTAACTTATGGGGTTATGGCTTTGGATAATGGAACACCAGTGAAGGTGAATTTAAATAAAATCGATTAAATCGCCATGAATTTATCTACACTAAGTATTAAACGTCCCGTTCTTACAATAGTAATGAACGTAGCCATCATTCTCTTTGGAATTATAGGGTATACTAATTTAGGCGTTCGAGAATTTCCTTCCATAGATCCAGCTCAAGTTTCTGTTCGAACTAATTATGCAGGTGCGAATGCCGATATTATAGAGTCCCAAATTACCGAGCCTCTGGAAAAATCTATCAATGAAATAGATGGTATTAGAACCATGACCTCTTCCAGTACTCAAGGTTCCAGCAGAATTAACATTGAATTTAATCTAGATAAAGATTTAGAAGTTGCCGCTAATGATGTTCGTGATAAGGTATCACAAGCAGTACGGAGTTTACCAGATGACATTGATGCACCCCCAGTTGTATCAAAGGCTGATGCCGATGCAGAACGTATTCTATCTATGACCCTACAAAGTGATACCAAGAATATCTTAGAATTATCAGATTATGCAGATAATGTTATAGCGCAACGTATACAAACCATTCCCGGGGTGAGCGGAGTACAAATTTGGGGAGAAAGAAAATATGCCATGCGTTTGTGGGTAGATCCTATCAAACTTGCATCTTATGGAGTTACAGTGGGTGATGTTCGCACTGCTTTACAAGCGCAAAATGTTGAACTTCCTTCCGGAAAACTGACAGGTAATAACACCGAACTTACCGTAAAAACGATTGGAAATCTCTCTACTGAAGAAGAATTTAACAACATTATAATCTTAGCAGATGGTAATAAGGTGGTTCGCTTTAGTGACGTAGGTCGTGCATCTCTCGAAGGCGAGAATATGGAGACAAAGATGAGCGATTCAGGCCAGCCTATGGTTGCCGTAGCGGTAATCCCACAGCCTGGAACAAATTATCTAGAAATTGCCGATGCCTTTTATAAGGAATATGATCAATTAAAAAAAGATCTCCCCCCCGGTTTTAAACTAAATGTAGTAATTGATGATACGGTATTCGTAAAACGAGCGGTGACTGAGGTTGCAGAAACCCTTCTCATTTCAATCATTTTAGTTGTTTTGGTTATTTTCTTATTCTTTAGAGATTGGTCTATGGCATTGCGACCGTTAATTGACATTCCTGTTTCTTTAATATCTACATTTTTTGTCATGTGGTTACTCGGGTATTCCATCAATGTGCTTACTTTACTAGCAATTGTTTTAGCCACCGGACTTGTGGTGGATGATGGAATTGTGGTTACAGAGAACATTTATAAGAAAATTGAGGAAGGATTAAATCCTATAGAGGCAGCTATTAAAGGATCTAAGGAAATCTTTTTCGCAGTGATTTCTATTTCTGTCACTTTAGCCGCCGTTTTTCTTCCCGTGATCTTTTTAGAGGGTTTCGTTGGTAGATTATTTCGAGAGTTTGGAGTGGTATTAGGAGCAGCGGTACTCATCTCGGCCTTTGTTTCTTTAACCCTTACCCCTATGCTAAATGCATATTTAATTAAGCCGGGGAAACAAAAAAGATCCAAATTCTACAATTTTACCGAGACCTATTTCGTGAAAATGAATGAAAGCTATGCCAGCTCTTTAGAAAAATTCATGAAGCGAAAATGGCTAAGCTTTCCCATATTATTTTTATGTTTAGCATTTATAGGTTTATTCTATTATTTACTACCTAAGGAAACCGCTCCATATGAAGATCGAAGTTTTTTATCACTAAATGTAACCGCCCCAGAAGGAGCTACTTATGATTACATGGATCAGTACATGGAGAATATCACAAAGCTCATCAATGATTCGATCCCTGAGAAAAAAGTAAGTTTAATTCTTACCTCTCCAGGCTTTGGGTCCTCTTCTATAAATAGTGGAAGGGCGAATATAGCATTGGTTGATCCAGGCGATAGAGAACGATCTCAAAACGAAATAGCTACTGATCTAGGGCGATGGACCAAAGATTTTGTGGGAGCAAAATCCAACGTTTCTGAGCGCCCAACTATTTCTGTAGGACGTCGAGGTGGCCCTCCTATACAATATATTATTCAAGCACAAAATTTTGAAAAACTAGAAGAAACGATTCCCAAATTTTTAAAAGCTGCAGAGAACGATCCTACCTTTTCCTTTACAGATGTGGATCTTAAATTTAATAAACCAGAAATTTATGTAACTATAGATCGTGAGAAGGCAGAAAGTGTGGGAGTTTCGGTAAGAGATGTAGCCCAAACCCTGCAATTATCTTTAAGCGGTCAACGTTTTGGTTATTTTTTGATGAACGGGAAGCAATATCAGGTCCTGGGTCAGTTTGACAAAGAAGACCGAAGTGCCCCGATGGATCTAACATCCATATTTGTAAGAAATGATAAGGGTGAACTCATTCAGCTAGACAATTTGGTCACCACCAGTGAGCATAGTAGTCCTCCACAACTCTATCATTATAATCGTTATATGGCGGCTACGGTCTCAGCAAACTTAGCCCCAGGTAAAACTATAAGTGATGGTATAGATGCTATGGATAAAATTAAAGAAGAGGTTTTAGATGATAGTTTTACTACCAGTTTAGGAGGTGAGTCTAGAGATTTTGTTGAAAGTGGTTCTAATACTACTTATGCATTTGGGCTTGCTTTACTGCTTATTTTCTTGATCCTGGCGGCACAATTTGAGAGCTTTATAGATCCTTTAATAATCATATTAACGGTTCCTATGGCAGTGGCCGGGGCTTTACTTTCTTTATGGTTATTTGGACAAAGTTGGAATATTTTTAGTCAGATCGGGACTATCATGTTAATTGGATTAGTTACAAAAAATGGAATTTTAATCGTTGAATTCGCCAATCAGTTGCGAGAAGAAGGAATGCCGAAATTCCCTGCCATTATGAAAGCTTCAGAATCCAGATTACGTCCTATATTAATGACCAGTTTAACCATTGCATTAGGCGCCTTACCAATTGCGCTGTCTTTGGGTGCCGCTTCTAGTAGCCGAATTGGGATGGGGGTTGTAATCATCGGAGGAACGCTTTTTTCACTATTGTTAACGCTCTTTATAATTCCCGCCATTTATTTCATGTGGTCTCGAGAAAAAAAGCATCGTCCGGAATTTGACAATATTAAAACACTTGAAAATGATTAATCAAAAGCCATTTTTCTTTTTCTTATTGGTTTTCTTTAGCCTATCAGGATTTGCTCAGGAAATTTTAACTGCAGAAGAAGCTGTCAAAATTTCTTTAGAGAATAATTATAATATACGTTTAGCTAAAAATTCATTAAACCAAGATGAACTTAGATCTAGTTTAGGATTTGCAGGTATTCTCCCTCAAGTAAACGCTGTAGTGCAAGACAATAACAGCATTCAAAATTTAGAACAAACTCGGTCCGACGGAACTATAAATTCATTAGATAATGCTAAAAACAATAGTCTGGCATACGGTGTAGCTTTAGATTGGGCTTTATTTGATGGTTTAAGAATGTTTGCTCGATATGATGAGCTAAAAGAATTGAAGAATTTAGGAAGCATGGAATTGAAAAATACCATCTTAAATAACACCAGCAATGTACTTATTGTTTATTATGAAATAGTGCAGCAAAAGCAGCAACTTTCAGTTTTAGACAGTACCAGAGCCATCTCTCAACAACGCGTAGATTTGGCTCATAATAGATTTATTATTGGGAAAGCGGCAAAATTAGAAGAGCTCAATGCACGAGTAGATTTAAATACAGATCAAACTTTATATTTAAGACAACAGGAAATGTTAGTCAATACCAAAACTGAATTAAATCTATTATTAGCAAGAGATCCACAGACGGAATTTATAGTAAATGAGGAGATCATAGTAGATGATCAATTATTCTTACCTGAGTTGGTGAGCAAGGTAAAAGAGGAGAATCCTCAATTACTGGCTCAAGTTATCAATAAACGTATTGCAGAATTACAATTGAAACAAATAAAAGCTAATCGCTACCCAACCGTAACGGCCAGCACGGGTTACAATTTTAATAATTCTGAATCCAGTCTGGGTTTCACTACACAATCTTCCGCCTATGGATGGAATTATGGAGTAAGAGCAAGCATGAATATTTTTGATGGATTTAATCAAAATCGAAATGAAAAAATAGCCAAGATCGATGTAGCCAGTTCAAAAATATTGGTAGAGCAACAGCAACAGGAACTTTTAGCCCAATTAACCCAAAATTATCAAACCTATCAAACAAATCTCTCTCTTATGGAATTGGAGCAGGAAAATGAAATCAATGCCAAAGAAAACTTAGAGATTACCATGGATAAATATAGAATTGGTACAATTCCAACCATTGAATTTAGAACTGCACAATTAAATTATATCAATGCACAATTGCGCCTCACCGATGCTACCTATCAAGCTAAATTATCTGAAATTTATTTAAAAGCACTTTCCGGAGGTTTAGCTCTTTAATAGATCAAAATGCTTTCAGGTGATCATCGAGGATTTAAGTCCTATTAATAATAGACAGGATAAAGGAAATCTCAGGAATTTTTTTTTGCTGAATGCTAAAGGTAAAAACCCCAACCTAATTTGGTTGGGGAGGATATTTTACTACAAAGCAGATTAAATTAAAAATATTGATTTGAAAATTGCTGAAGGGTTTTAAATAAAAGTTATTTTTTTTCACACTTCCTTAACTATTGTCTTTTTTTCTTAAATTGTCCTTTCTAATCCAACCCTACAGGATTATATAAATTAGTGAGCCCCAAATATTTGGATTTTACCGGCTTCACTTTTTTGAAAAACTAACCCCATACATGGCAAAAGCAGACATTGATTTTGAAAAAGAACTCTGGGATGCAGCGAACGAATTACGCGGCGCGGTATCTGAGAATAACTATAAAAACTACATCTTACCGCTTGTTTTCGTAAAGCACCTTAGCGAACGCTATGAAGTGGTGCGCGAGGAACTGAAGGATCTTTTGAAAGATCCAGATTCCGATTATTACACTACAGATAAGGAAGAAATGAATTACGTCCTGGAGGATCGGGATGAATACCGTTCCCGGAACACGTTTAAAATTCCTGAAACTGCTTCCTGGCAGTATTTAAGGGATAATGCCGAGCAGGATGATATCAAAGTGAAGGTGGATGATGCCTTTGATGTGATCCAGGAATTATTAACGGGGTATAACCCCCAGCTGGTGAATATTTTGCCGAGAATTTTTGTGCGGAGTGAATTATCTCCCAAACAAACCGGCGGAATTATCAACCTCCTCTCCCACCCTAAATTTTCTGAAAAGGAAAATCCCGAAAGCGATATCCTGGGCCGTATCTATGAATATTACATTGGCCGGTTTGCAATGGCTGAAGGTTCGGGTGCGGGACAGTTCTTTACGCCGGGAAGTATTGTAAGGCTGCTGGTGGAAATATTGGAACCTTACAAAGGCCGCATCTTTGATCCGGCTTGTGGGAGTGGCGGTATGTTTGTACAGAGCTTGAAGTTCATCAAAGAACACGGCGGAAACAAAAAAGACATCGCGATCTACGGACAGGAAATGACCGCACAAACATTACGATTGTGCCTTATGAACCTGATGTTGCGGGACCTTTCTTTTGATATTAAACTGGGGAATTCTTTGCTCGATGACAAATTCCCAAACCTGAAAGCCGACTATATTATTGCCAATCCCCCATTTAATGTGAGCAACTGGCATCCTGAAGATCTTCCCGATGGCGATCCCAGACTTTTTGGACCAAAAGAAGAATTCACTACAGATGGCAGCGCCAATTATATGTGGATGCAAACCTTCTGGCACCATTTAAGCGACACCGGCACTGCCGGGATTGTAATGGCAAACGGCGCGATGACCTCCAACAACAAGGGAGAGAAAAACGTGCGGCAGCATATGGTGGACAATTCTATGATAGATGCCATAGTACGCCTGCCCGACAAGCTGTTCCTCACCACCGGAATCCCCGCCTGTCTTTTTATCCTGAGTAAGAACCGCGACGGAAAAGACGGCACCCACCGCGAACGCAATAACGAGATCCTGTTCCTGGACGCCTCCAAAATGGGCACAATGGCCAGCAGAAAATTGCGGGTATTTAGTGATGATGATATTAATAAAATTGCTGAAACCTACCACAAGTGGAGAAACCGAGACGGAAATTACGAAGATGTTGATGGATTTGCTAAAGCAGCAACCATTGCCGAGGTTCAAAAACAAGATTACAAATTAACGCCGGGTATTTATGTTGGAACCGAAGCCGAAGAAGACGATGGAATTCCTTTTGAAGAAAAAATGGAAAGTCTCAAGGCGCAGTTGCTGGAGCAGTTCGAAAGAGGAGAAGAATTAAAAGAAAAGATCAAAGCCAATTTTGATAAGATAGTTTAAAAAATGAAATAGTGTCTTTAAAACACAGAAGAATACATTTATCGCATCGTTGGGCATAATTTAAACTTACAACTAAATAATAATGACTGAAATACAAACCAAACTTTTAGATTTATTCCACGAAGGAAAAGAAAAGCTTTTTCAAAAAGAAATTGAAAATATATTAGCTGGAGTTAATGAAAGAAATTTGTGCGGTCGTTTATCAACGTACTTCGAAATTTTACTCGAAAAATACGGACTTGTGGAATATTATTCTGACCCAGAATATAATAGAAAACAAAACGGAGAAATAAAAACAATTCTTGACCAAGAAATGAACGTAGTTAAAATAAACTGCGATGTGATTATTCATAGTCGAGGAAAAAATATTGGAAATGACAATCTGATAG
>CAZWSP010000023.1:0-28343 GCA_964636585.1 uncultured Antarcticibacterium sp. | reverse complement strand
GTTCTAAAGTTCTATACTCTACACCCATACCTGTAATCCCTGCGAAATTCCTATAAATACCAGATAATGAGGACAATACCTGAAAATCGTTAGAATAAAATGTTTCGGGTGTATAGATCGAATAAGTTTCTTCTTCCAGAGAACAGGAAACCAGCAGCAGCATGCTCATACATAATGTAAGAACAACTTTAACTCTAAATTTTTTAATTGCTTTCATAATCAATTCTCTTTGTTTTATTAAAATGTTACGCTACCTCCAATTAAGTAAGTAGTAGGTCTTGGATAAGCTAAATAATCTACACCCACTGCTCTTGTATTTACTTCAGGATCATAGCCTGTATAATCTGTTAATAATAATAGGTTTTTCCCTGTTACATAAATTCTAGCTTTTTTCAAGAGGGATAGATTTTCGGTATTAAAAGTATATCCTAAACTTAAATTATCTAAACGTAAGTAGCTACCATCTTCTAACCATCTTGATGAAAATTCTGCTTGTTCATCTCGACTTATTCCATTAGTTAATGCAGATTCAAGCACATTTAAGCCTGGTGCAGAAACAGGATAAGAAAACTCTGCTGCCGTATTATTATAAATATCATTTCCTAATACTCCTCTAATATTTATGGAAGCATCAAATCTCTTATAGCTAAAGTTATTATTAAAACCGTAAACTACATCTGGATTAGCATCACCAATTACTAATAGATCTGCTTGTCCATCGTTATCTTCATCTAGAAAAGTTTCTAATCCATCAGCATCAAGTCCAGTATATTTTCTTCCATAAAAAGAACCAATTGGTAAACCTGGTCTAATGATTTGTATACCTGCTTGGAATCCTACAACTCCTGAACCATCAACATTTCTAATTTCATCTCTTTGAAAGTTTTCATTAGAAAGAGAGGTTACTTTATTTTCATTTAATGAAAAATTTAAATTAGAAGTCCATGAAAAATTATCTGTTTGAATAATATCCCCAGTGATCCCAAATTCAAAACCTTTATTTTCTACCTCTCCAACATTAGCCCATTGTGAAGTTACAACAGAAGGTGCAGCGGTTGAAAAATTTAATAAGAGATTATCTGTTTTCTTCTGATAATAATCTATACTCCCAGTTAACCTTTGATCAAATAGTCCATAATCAAAACCAACGTTTAACTGGCTAGTTTCTTCCCATTGTAAATCTGGATTAGCATAATTAGTAGGAAGTACACTAGGGATCGCCTGACCGCCTAATACATAAACACTAGACCCATTAATGGATAATTGCTCTCTGTATAAATTATTAGGGATTTCTTGGTTTCCAGTTATACCATATCCAATCCTAAATTTAAGGTTACTAATTTTACTTCCTTGCATAAATTCTTCATTTGAAATATTATATGCGAAAGCTCCAGATGGGAATGTACCCCATTGGTTATTTCCTCCGAATCTACTAGATCCATCTCTTCTTAAAGTTAAGGTAAGTAGGAATTTATCCATCAATTTATAATTCAACCTACCATAGTAAGATGCCAATCTATTTGCCTCTCTAAATGAAGTATTAGCAAGTGTAGTACCGGATTGGATTAAATCCCACTTTGTAGCTGTAGAAACAAATTGATTTGCTTGGGTAAAAGTATTCTCGTTTTCAAATCTTTGAAAAGAGTATCCAACAAGCATATTTAAGTAGTTGTCTTCATTTATTTGTTTATCATAATTAAGAGTAGTTTCTATAAGAGCTGTTGTATTCTTAAATTTACTAATAGAAGCACGTCCTCCTTCAGCCTCCGCTGATGGATGAGTTTCAGGTGCCAACGTATATCTGTCTACGCTCTCATTGGAATAACCAAGATTTAATCCTAAAGTTAGATCATCTATAATATCGAATTTTACATCTGTGTTACCTATAAAATAATTGGTCTTATTAAGATCTTCTACATCTACCCAAGAAACAGGGTTTATTCTCAATTCCCCAACTTGGTAAAAACTACCGTCTGCATTATAAACAGGGAGTGTAGGTGCCCAACGTAAAGCGTCTTTTAAAATATTACCTCCTTCATTATTGATGTTAGAAGAAATAGCAACTTTATCATCGTTTAAGTTAGCATAAGTCATATTTACCCCAACTCTTAATCTACCATCCAAAGCTCGATGTGTTCCATTTAATCTACCAGTATATTTTTCCAAAACATTAGAGAGTATCACCCCTTCTTGAGAGGTATAACCAAATGAAGCTCTAAATTTTGTGGTGCTGGAACCTCCTGAAAATGATAGGTTGTGATTTTGGGTAAATGCTGTTCTAAAAATTTCATCTTGCCAATTGGTGTTGGCACCCAAATCAGGGTAAGGTTCATTAATACTTTCGGCATATTCTCGGTATTGCTGAGCAGATAGAAATGGTAGGGTTTCCCTAACATTTGAAACCCCGAAGTAATTATCATAAGAAAAAGTTTCACCTAAACCTTCTTTATTTTTAGTGGTAATCATAATTACCCCATTTGCTCCTCTTGACCCATAAATTGCGGTGGCTGAAGCATCCTTTAAAACATCTATACTTTGTATATCTGCTGGGTTTATAATGTTTAGTGGATTGGAAACTTCACTAGAAAAAGCACTAGTTCCGCCTTGTCCACCTAAAGCCACTGTATTATTAGCACTACCAAATTGAAGCGGCACTCCATCTACTACATATAGCGGATTATTCCCTGCTGAAATTGAGCTTATCCCTCTAATCTGAACTGAAGATGCTGCTCCTGGCTGACCACTATTTTGGACAATGTTCACCCCAGTGACTTTTCCTTGTAAGATTTGTTCTGGTGCTACCGGTGGGGCATCTGGAAAATCTTCAGCGCTTATAGAAGAAATAGCTCCAGTAATATCTCGTCTCTTTTGAGTACCGTACCCAATTACAACAATCTCATCTAAGGTTCCTCCATTGCTCAATGTTACATTGATGGAAGATCTATTATTAACTGCTTCTTCTTTAGACTCGAATCCTACAAATGAAAAAACTAACACTTGCTCTGCATCTTCTCTTAATACAATAGAATAAATACCATCAAAATCTGTAACCACTCCATTCGAAGTTCCTTTCTGAATAATATTTACACCAGGTATGGGCATACCATCAGATGAGGTTACTGTACCCGTCAACGGGTCTTGCTGCGCATAACCACTCAGAAAAAAGACCATGGTAAAAAGAAACACCAGAGTCTGAAAAGAAAATTTATTTTGTTTCATAATTTAATATTTAGTTAACGCTTCCCCTATTTTCAATTTGTATTTATAAAATTCATTTATTAAACATAATCCCTGAATTATAATTCAATAATCTTCGTGAGTACCTTATTTCAATCGATTGCATTAAAATTTATATACTTCTATAAAACCAAATATATTTAATGTTATAATTTAAAGTATCCTGTACTGTACTGGACAATTCTTAAAATTTTCACTTTTTCACTATTTAATCATAATATTTTTAAGAAATATTTATTTGAGATAGTTTATTTTACTTCATCCTCAGTTTTCCAGTCCCACATTCACTTCCTCAGCATCTTTCTCGAATTGTTCCTGAAGTAATTTTTTAAGCTGACTAACCAATTGTGAGTAGGACTCCACTTCATTAACCTTCTCCTCTGGATCCTTTTCAATATTATAAAGCTCTATTTCAAAAGAACCATCCAAATGTCTTGATCTAATAAGTTTCCAGGAATCCTTAATCACACTTTCCTGGAGATGTCCTCTTTCATAAATAAATTTTTCTGATGTTTCATTTTTAGCAATAGCATCCCACATATTTCTACCTTCAACGTAAGGAATTGTTCTGGTTATGTTGGTTAGATTTAATAATGTAGGCATTATATCAATCACAGAGATATAAGTATTATTAACACCTTTAGTAAGTTTGTTTTTCCAATAAACTATTGCTGGAACTCTAATCCCTCCTTCATAATTGGACGTTTTAAACCCTCTTAATGGATAATTGCTGCCTAAAGTTGAGTTTGGTCCATATTTTCCTTCATATTGTGTATCGGGAATCCAATTTTCTTGGGCCCCATTGTCGCTCATAAAAATGATAATCGTGTTGTCCTCTATTCCAGCTCTTTCAATTTCTTCAAGAACTTCTCCAATAGAATGATCCATATGTGTCATTGCGGCCGCATAATCTAAACGAGAACTGTCTGATATTACATTACGATATATTTCTTTCCATTTCTCTGGTTCTTGCAATGGAATATGTGGGGCACTATAGGCAAGTTGTAAAAAGAAAGGTGAAGAAGCAGCGCTTTTTTCACGAATATAGTTAATAGCCTCTTTCCCTAAGAGATCGGTAACATGTCCTGGCTCTGTTATAAAACTTCCATTCCGATGCCAGCTGGAGTCGCCGTTCTTATAGGTATGTGCATATTGATCTATCTGGCCATGCAAAAAACCATAGGAATAATCGAAGCCATAAGCTCCAGGACCGCTTTCAGGCTTTAATCCCAAATGCCATTTTCCTAACAATGCTGTAGAATACCCTTTGCTTTTCAAAACTTTTGGTAATGTGAAAATACTGTCGGCCAAAGAGATATCACTTTTGCCACTAATTGGCGCTACTATACCCATTCTGCTTGCCGGAATACCGGTTAAAAGACTTGCTCTAGATGGTGAACAGGTAGGATAAACATAAAAACGATTTAGCTCTATGCCTTCATTTGCAAGCTTATCAATGTTTGGAGTTTCAATTTCAGATCCATGATAACCTACATCATTCCATCCGGCATCATCAGCAATAATTAAAATTATATTCGGCTGACTATTGTTTGATATACTTTCATCGTTCTGAATAGAATTTTTACAACTTAACAAGCTAATTGAAAGAATAAAAATTGTCAGAATAGACAATACAAAAGGTTTTAATAAAATTATCTTCATTCCTTCAATTTATTTTTAATAATTAATTCTTATTGTGAAGTATCATTATAAAGTTTTATAGGATAACTAATCGTTTCATCAAACATAGCTTTAGGTGATTTATATTGCATCCTGTACTCTACTGTTGATTATACTTTAATCTTATATTTTTTAAAATAACAGGAAGGCACAGGATAGAGTTCCTTTGGTATTGGCCTAATTTTCTCTGCTATGACATAATTATCTAGAAATGGATACCCTTAGTAAGCATTTATCTTAGTTTTAGTAAAATAAACTTAATATAGTATTACGGGCGGAATAGCCTTAACCTTAAATCAACTTATGATTATTAATTTCCGTCTAATAAAGTTTTTTTTCCTTTTCGTATTAGGTATTGTTTGTTTACCACCTTCTTTTGCTCAGCAGAATCAAATTGAAAGCTCTTCTGAAATTTCAAATATTTCTAAACCCTGGACGAGATGGTGGTGGATGGGAAATGCAGTAGATAAAAAAAATATTAAAAGGAATCTCATAGCTCTGAACAAGGCGGGAATTGGGGGTGTAGAGATCACCCCTATTTACGGGATAAAAGGGGAAGAAAAAAACTTTTTAGATCATCTATCTCCAGAATGGCTTCAAATGTTAGAATACACAATAAGCTTAGCAGATAGCCTAGAAATGGGTGTAAATATGGTCTTGGGGACAGGTTGGCCTTATGGTGGACCTCAGGTAGAAAAGGAATATGCAGCTACAAAATTAGTGGTTCAAAAATATGCAATAAAAAAGAATGTGGAGTTTAATAAGCAAATAGCTAGAGACACTTCCGTAGAAAAACAGCCGCTTAAACTTTTATATGTACTGGCTTATGGAAAAGATGGGTCCTATCAAGATCTAACTTCTGCGCTAAGCAATGGTGACAAGCTTAAGTGGAAGCCGAAAAAACAGGATTTTGAGCTGTATGCGGTTTTCGAAGGAAAGACTGGACAAATGGTGAAACGTGCTGCTCCAGGAGGTCAAGGTTTTACTTTAGATCATTTTTCTAAGGAAGCTTTCCAGGATTATGTAGAGCCATACAATGAGGCTTTTCAGAAATTAGATTACAAACCTCGTGCTGTATTTAATGACAGTTATGAAGTTTACGAGACCGACTTCACTCCGCACTTCTTTGAAGAGTTCCAAAAACGGCGAGGTTACGATCTAAAACCTTTGCTGCCTTCATTGCTAAGTAAAGATGAAAATAATGAAAAATCCAGCCGTGTAAAAAGCGATTATAGACAGACTATTTCAGAATTGCTACTTAATAATTTTACTAAAGAGTGGACAACTTGGTCTCATTCTAAGAATACAAAAACACGTCTACAGGCACATGGTTCGCCAGGAAACCTTTTAGATCTATATGCGGCTGCAGACATACCAGAATGTGAAACTTTTGGATCTATGCCCTTCGATATTCCGGGTTTAAGAAGAGAACGGGAAAATATTCGGGCTGGAGATGCAGATCCTGTAATGCTGAAATTCTCTTCTTCGGCAGCACACATTTCTGGTAAACCACTTACTTCTTCAGAAAGTTTTACATGGCTAAGAGATCATTTTAAAACTGCGCTTTCACAGACAAAACCTGAGGCAGAAGAATTATTATTAAACGGCATAAATCATATGTTCTTTCACGGGACTACCTATTCACCGGAACGAGCAAAATGGCCTGGATGGAAATTCTATGCATCAGTTAATTTTTCTCCAGAAAATACTATTTGGGAAGATGCACCGGCCATGTTCTCTTATCTTACTAATTGCCAATCATTATTACAGGATGGCCAGCCCGATAATGATGTTTTGTTGTATTGGCCAATATTCGACGTTTGGGACGACTATTTTGATGGATCACTTTTCTTTCAATTCAAAATTCATTCATTGAATGAGTGGTTACATGATCGTGATTTTTACAACACCGCTACGGAGTTGATGGATACAGGTTATAGCCTGGATTTTATTTCCGATGACTTTGTACTACAGGCAAGGGTTGAAAACGGAAAAATTAAACTTCCCGGTGGAACTTATAAGAGTATGATAATCCCAGATGCCGAAAAGATGCCCTTAGCCACATTAAAAAAACTTATTCAGCTTAAAAAAGAAGGCGCTACCATTATTTTTAAAGGCCTTCCAGAATCGGTGCCGGGATATTTTCAATATGAAGAAAAGAATGTGACACTTCAAAATCTTATTGCAGATAACTCTGAAATTACCCAGATAGAAAAAGATTTGGTGGTTACCCTTAAAAATGAGAATATCCAACCTGAAGCTCTTGTAAATACAGGCATGAAATTTATTAGAAGAGATAGGAACGGACAAAAAATCTACTTTATCGTTAACCACACTGCAGAGGTTTTCGAAGGTTATTTTCCATTAAATATTAAAGCTGATAAAGTCGAGATCTTTGATCCTTCTACCGGTGATAGAGGATTTGCGAAAATTCAGACTCAGGATAACGGCGTTAAAGTAAAGGCAAAGATAGCGCCTGGAGAATCTTATTTTTTCATCACAGATCCTTTAGAAGAATTATTGGAATGGAACTATTATAAAAGAGCAGAAAAGGAATTTAAAATAGAAGGTTCTTGGAAAATAGAGTTTCTGAAAGGTGGTCCTAAACTACCAGAATCATCTGAAATTCAGAAATTACAATCTTGGACAGAATTGGGAGAAGCAGCAGAAGCGTTTTCTGGAACAGCAGCTTATACCATTTCTTTTGAAAAGCCTGAAATAAATGCTGAAGCTTGGCTTTTAAGTTTAGGTGATTTAAGAGAAAGCGCAAAAGTTTGGATAAACGACGAATATCTAGGGACTGCCTGGTTTAATCCTTTTCAGTTAAAGATTAAAGAGCTAAAAAAAGGCAAAAACACCTTAAGAATAGAAGTGACCAACCTAGCCGCCAATCGAATAAGAAATCTTGAGCAGAGAGGCGAAGAATGGAAGATTTTCTATGAGATAAACATGGTAAATAAAGACTACGAAAAATTTGATGCCACCAAATGGGTTCCTACTCCTTCCGGATTATTAGGTCCCGTAACCTTAACTCCGTTAAGCCAACAGAATTAAAATAAAATAATGAAAGCAACTATATTTTTAACCTTCACTTTATTCTTATTTGTTTCATCCTTAAAAGCTCAGGATACTTTTGATCGTGTGATGGTATTAGATCATATGCAACTGGCCAATAAATACTTTATGGAAAAATGGCCTGATGTGGGTAAAACTATCATCACCAATAAAGAACGGCCTAGTAATATATGGACAAGGGCAGTTTATTATGAAGGCTTAATGGCGCTTCACCAAATATATCCTAAAAAAGAATATTACCAGTATGCCTTAGATTGGGCAAATGCACATGACTGGGGTTTTAGAAGTGGAAATGAGACCCGAAATGCCGACGATTACTGTGCTGCCCAGACTTATATAGATCTTTATAATCTTGAACCCAACTCTGGAAAACTACAAAATACCCGGGCTTGCATGCAGAAATTTTTACACACTCCTCAAAACGATGACTGGGATTGGATAGATGCAATCCAGATGGGGATGCCGGTTTTTGCGAAAATGGGAGTGCTGGAAAACGACGATCGCTATTTTGAAAGAATGTACGATCTGTATATGTATTCAAGAAACCAGGAAGGTGAAAACGGACTATTTAATGAGAAAGATGGTCTATGGTGGCGTGATGCCGATTTTGACCCTCCTTATATTGAACCTAATGGAGAAGATAGTTACTGGAGTCGCGGAAACGGTTGGGTAGCCGGAGCCTTAGCTAAAGTTCTTTCCATAATTCCTGAGGACGCCTCACACAGAGAGCAATATGTTATGGATCTTAAGACAATGGCATCGGCTTTAGCTAACATTCAAAGAAAAGATGGTTTGTGGAATGTAAGCCTACATGATGAATCTAACTTTGGAGGTCCTGAAATTTCCGGTACTGCTTTATTTGTCTATACCATGGCCTATGGTATAAATCAGAATATACTTGACAAAGAATTATACCTACCAATTGTTGAAAAAGGTTGGAATGCGATGATTAAATTAGGATTACATGACAATGGATTTATTGGATATATGCAATCTACAGGAAAGGAACCTAAAGATGGACAACCCTTGTCTTATAACAAGGTACCAGATTTTGAGGACTATGGCCTTGGGTGTTTCCTTTTAGCTGGTAGTGAAATTTATAAACTAAAAAATGGATTTAATTAGACAACAAATTACAGAGAAAAAAATGCTGGCTTTGCTATTTATTCTCTTACAATGCAATACATTTTACGCTCAAGAGAAGGTTCTTCAGGTATGGCCCGAAGGGATTCCTGGTTCCATAATCGATAGGAAGTACCAAGAAGAGCCAATATTAAAAGATGAAAAGCTAATTGGCATTTCTAAAGTGGTGACTCCAGAATTAAGTTTCTATATTCCTGAAAATCCAAATGGTACTGCAGTCCTTATACTCCCTGGAGGAGGTTATACTCAGCTAGCAATAGAAAAAGAAGGTTTTAACATTGCCCGCTGGCTTAATAATTTTGGAATAACGGGTATTGTCCTTAAATACCGCTTACCAAATGATAAGATAATGAAGCATAAGGAAATTGGTCCTCTTCAAGATGCTCAAGAAGCTATTCGAATTATAAGAAGTAATGCTGCAGAATGGAGTATTGACCCATCTAAAATTGGAGTTATGGGTTTTTCGGCTGGCGGACATCTTGCCGCTACGCTATCTACGAAATTCAGCTTGAAAACTTATGAAGCCGATGGTATAAGTGCAAGACCAGACTTCGCAGCGCTCATATATCCCGTAATCTCTATGAAAGAAAGTATCACGCATCCGGGTTCAAGATATAGTTTATTAGGTAAAAAAGCTTCGGAAGAAATGATCACAAGTTTTTCAAATGAGTTAAATGTAAATGCGAATACCCCGCCTACTTTTCTTGTTCATGCATCAGATGATGAAAAAGTGCCGGTAGAAAATAGTATTCAGTATTTTCAGGCGGCAAGATCTTTTAAAGTTTCTGCAGAATTACATATTTATCAGAAAGGCGGTCATGGTTTTGGTCTTGGCAATATGCCTACAAATGAAAAATGGTCTGAAGCGTTTATAACTTGGTTAAAATCAAATAATTTCTTAGAAGAAGATTCAGCTTATCTATTTTCCTATTTTAAAGGAAATGGAGAAGATGGATTACATCTAGCCTACAGCGAAAATGGTCTTGAATGGTATGCGCTTAATAAAGACAATTCAGTTTTGGAACCGGAACTTGGAAATGAAAATTTAATGCGAGACCCTAATATCATAAAAGGCAAAGATGGTATTTATCATATGGTCTGGACTGTGGGCTGGACAGAAAAAGGAATAGGTTATTCATCTTCTAAAGATCTTATTAACTGGTCTAAACAAGAATTAATTCCAGTAATGCAGCATGAAGAAATGGCCAGAAACTGTTGGGCACCAGAAATCACTTATAATAATGAAAATGATGAATACATAATCTATTGGGCCTCCACGATTAAAGGGAGATTTTTAGAAACTCAAAGTTTGCTAGAAAAGGAATATAATCACCGAATGTATTATACAACTACTAAAGATTTTGAGAATTTTAGTACTACCATGTTGCTCTATGATCCAGGTTTCAATATCATAGATGCAAGTATCATAGAAGAAAATAATATGTATTATATGTTTCTAAAAGATGAAACAAGAGAACCTGAACAAAAGAACATACGTTTAGCTACCTCTAAGAACGTATCGGGACCTTATCATAATTTAAGCGATCCAATTACAGGTGATTATTGGGCAGAAGGACCTACTATGGCGAAAGTTGGAAATTACTGGTATGTCTATTTTGATAAATATATTGATAAGAAATATGGCGCGGTACGTTCAAAAGATTTTGAAAACTGGGAAGATGTATCGGGATTGGTGAATTTTCCTGAAGGTGCACGACATGGGACTGTTTTGAGTATAAGCAAAAAAGAACTTGAAGAATTAAAAGGTAATTTTTAGAATGCGATAACATTTTGTTTTTTTAAAACATTTCAATTTTGAAATTCAACAATGCGTTTTATGACTCTGTTTTTTCTAAAAGATTCTAACACTCAATTTCACCAATCTTAATCAGGTAATTGTAAAACATAAAATAACATTAAGTGAGGTATAATAAATTAATAACATTTGTTTTGAGTTGGTTTATATTGATTTCTTGTATGAGAGATAACCAATCTAAAAACGATTTCAAAAGCGATGAAGTTTCAGCAAAAATACCTTTAAACCTTATTATAGAAAAACCTTCTAATCTTAAAATTCCGAATGGCATGGTTTGGATTTCCGGAGGCAAATTTATACAAGGTGCAAAAAATTCAGATAAAATGGCTATGAGCCATGAAAAGCCAGCACACACAGTTTCATTAGATGGATTTTTTATGGACCAAACTGAGGTTACCAATAAAATGTTTAAACAATTTGTAGATGAAACAGCCTATATTACTGTAGCTGAAAGGAAAATAAACTGGGAAAAAATGAAACAGCAATTTCCCCCAGACACACCAATTCCCCATGATTCAATATTACAACCCGGTTCTTTAGTTTTTCATAAGACAACAAATAGATTAAAAAATCTCAACGATTATTCCAAATGGTGGAATTGGAAAGTTGGAGCAAATTGGAAGCATCCTGAAGGCCCGGAAAGCACTATTAAAGGGAAAGAAAATTATCCAGTAGTTCATATTGCCTTCGAAGATGCTATTTCCTATTGTAAATGGGCAGGAAGACGTTTACCTACGGAAGCAGAATGGGAATATGCTGCTAATGGAGGCCAGAAAGATGCAATTTATTCGTGGGGTAATGATTCTGAAAAGTTAACACAAATGGCTAATTCTTGGACTGGTGTTTTTCCGATAAATAATAACATGAAAGATGGTTATGAAGGAAAAGCGCCTGTTAAATCGTTTCCAGCTAACACTTTTGGTTTATTTGACATGGCTGGTAATGTTTGGGAATATACCCAGGATTGGTACAATATTGATTATTATATAGAACTTGCAGAAAAGGAAAATACATTTAATCCTAAGGGCGCTTCTTCTGCTTATAACCCAAACAACCCCAGAATTCCCGAAAAGGTAATAAAAGGCGGGTCCTACTTATGTAATGCATCCTATTGTGCGAGTTACAGGATAAGTGCACGTATGGGAAATGCCTTAGATTCCTCTCAAGAGCACTTAGGCTTTAGAACCGTAGCATCTGTAAATATGCTAATTGGTAAGAAATAATTGAAAATGATTAAAACAAAGATAATATTGACTTTTTTAGTTGACTGAAATTCTAAAATTATATAAGGAACTTAATTTAGTTGTTTTAAGCATTATTTGGTATTACCACAAATAGATCATTTTTAATGGACTATAAAAAATCATCTTCGCAAAAACCCTGTTTTTTTTGATATTTGAGGTGAATAGAAATAGAAAATAAATGATGATAAAAAAACCCCTTCAAATTTTGAAGAGGTTTTTATGTACTCGAGGCGGGAGTGCAGTAAATTTAGCTTATACCATTAAATATAGGCTTTCCCATCTGTTCAGTTTGGAGTGTCACCGAATTAGACACCTTAACCTAGTTTTAACATTTAGGATTACTAAAATCTAGTTTTGAAATGCACAATTTTATTCTTTACCCAAAAATACTATTCCAATTTCTTTACTAACCAATTGATTTCCTTTCATTTACCAAATTGAAATATTCTTATTAAACATTAGTTTTTAAATAAGGAATGGTATAATAAAAAAAGGTGCAAAAAGCACCTTTTTTTTATAAATTAAGATTGAGTTTATATGGATTATTGACCGATGTCACTCCAAAAAGCTCTAATAATTTTACTTTGTTATTTCGATCTGATGGATGAGAATCTAAATACTCTTGAACTTTAGGTTGTTTTATTGAAGGTATACGACTTTCGAAAAATGGCCATAACTCTTTTGATTTGTAAAACTTATCTTTTATTGGAAATTCAAATAAAGGTTGAAGATCATTTTGGCTTTTAAACCAACTAGAATAATCGAAAGTCCAAATAGAACCGTCATAGTTTAAATATCCGATAATAGTATCATGATACTTCAATTGGAATTTAGGATTGTAATTTATTTGCTCATAAGTACAAGGCAAATCATCTACGTTTACCTTTACCTGAGACTTGATGTATTTTTTAAATTGCTTTAACATAATTATTGAATAATGCTTTTAAGCGTTTGAAACCTTAAATTAAGTATTTTCTCTAGTATTAATCGTCTTTGTTGTGTGAAAAGTTTCACAAAGTCCTTATTTAGAATATTCAAAGTTTGTTCCAAACTTGTTTCATCTGTCCATCTTGCGATGTGCTTCTTATTAATATAATGGTTATTCTTGAGGAATTCTATAAGCTGAAAGTGGTTACATTTTACATTGCCTGGAATGCTTACCTTAGGGACTGAGTTCTTAACGTATTTGTCAATTCTTTTATTTTGTGCTTCTCCTGAATCATTGTGCAAAGATAGTATAAATTTTTCATCATTGTTCCAATATAATCCTCTTGCAGTATCATAGATGGGTGAAAAGTATGGTTCATGGTTGTTTTTTATATGAGTTACCACGCCCCAGTTATAGTAATGACGGTCATTATTGCCGGTCAAACAATCAAACAATAACATATCTACAAAACCGTCTAAAATTCTCGAATCTGGAAAAACATCTTGCAATGCTATGATTACATCTTTAATGTTTATTTCCCCCTTCAATAATCTTTGATTGTCAAGATCATCGATCCATGATGTGTCTTTTTCTAAAAGATATCTTGACAGGATATTTGCACCATGTATCAATGATTGCTCTTCACTGTGAAAGTGCTCACTTAAAAATCTGATATACCCTTCAGCAAATACTAATTGTGAATTGGCTATTTCAATCCCAAAAGACTTACCTACACTTGTAAAGAAATGTTCTGTTATACTTTCATTTGGGTACCACTTATGGCCTATTTTTGCTATATATTTTGGCCAGCTTTTGGGATTTGCTATTCTACCTTTTCCATATTGGTAAAATCTGATTACATCTTTTGGAGCATCACCGCCCACGGATTCGGTAAGTACTTTATAATATTTTTTACGCATAGGTTTAATTTCTCCTTGCGTAGGATTCGTTCCTGTCTTATGTATTAAAATTTCCTTTGTAAGCGGAATTAACATATCTGGTTTTTTTTAAAATGACTATTATGCACTAAAGAGCATATTTAATTAAACTTAAAATATATTCAATAACATCGGTGTTATTAACGACCATTTAATCATCCCAGTTACCCCAATGACCTATCGAAGATATATCACTCATTAAATGTTTAGGGTCGTCTGATTTATCTTTCCTAAGATTAATTCAAGCTTTAAGCCTTCTTTTAATACAGATATCGACAATGTTAGAGCCGTTCTTAAAAATTATATGATCTAGATTAGGCTCTACGAAAAGAAAAATCTTCGTCCAGTTACTAAAATTTATTTATTTTAAATAGGTTATTTAGTTAACAATCTCATTAACTAAATCAATTCGCTCTAGTAGCTTATTAACCAATTCTTCCTTTGTAACGAAATATTTCTTGTATTTACCTGTAGTTTTCCCATTTTTTAAAGAAACTGTAACTCGCCAGTTACCGTCATTTAATTGACTAGCTAATTCGGGAATTTCCTTAGAAGGAATAAACAAAATATTTTCATCCATTTCCATTTTCTCTTGATTAAAAGATAGGCCTATAACATAATAGGAATGATGTGGTTTGAATGTATTACCATTAATAGTTAGAAGCAATCGATTCCTTTTATGAACATTAAACCTGGTTTTAACCTGTAAGTAAATGGGATTATATATTTTCTCTTTAAGAACTATTAAGTCTATGCCTCTATCATCAATTACAGGTTTATATACATTTAATAATCCCTGGCTATATAGTAGAATGATTTCTTTAACTCTGTCTTCTCCAATATTTCCCTTAGATTGAGAAGAAAGCCCGGAAACGTCTATAAAATTATCATCTTCTTTTTCTTCTGAATCTTCAATTTTTAGCTTTTCCTTTAAACTAATAGTGATTAAATTTTCAGAAACTTCCACGGAGATAATGTCTCCAGCAGAAAGATCATATTTTTTATAAAAGGGTGTAAATCCAAATATTCTATTGTGATCGGAATTATACGATTTTACCTTAGCTTTTTTTTCTCCTGGAAATAAAATATTGACCTCTGCATTTTCATTGGGTAACATTGATCTCACACCAGCCGGCACGTATAAAAAACCCAATTTCTTTTCTACGCCAATTAATTTTCGCTGATATCTCATTAAATCACTCATAATTCTTATACTTTTCTTTTTAAACCATCAAAGACGGAGGGATCATTTGTTTTGAGATAGGCAAGAATTCTTGGTCTTTGAGGAGTAGTAGCTAAATTGAACTTCTTTCTTAGCAGTGGACCGTTAATAAAGATAGCCCGGAATTCGTCAATCTGTTCCTGATTTTTCTCTTTTTTAGTTTTTGCAGGTCGCTTATTTCTTAGAGTATTAGGGTAAATTATTGAATCGAATAACCTTTCGAAGATTAACTCTTGGTTAGCTTCAATCCTTTCCATTTTTTCAAATAATTTCTGAAGTAATTCATCCATAATTCAATATTTTATTACTTTCTCTAGGCTTCAGGAGGGCAATCTTCATATTGTCCTTCGTCTTGTTCAATAACTTCTTTTAATATTATATCCAGTTCTGAAAACGGTATTTTTCCCATAAAACCTTATTACCCTTAGGCGAATGTTAGAACTTTTCATTTCTGGTAATTACTTGACCCTGTTATAAACTGTCCTCCAAATGCTTTCTCCCGATTCCTGGGTATTCCAGATTACTCCAAGCCAGCCATCCGTGATTTTTATATTTTACCTCCCACACCTTTAAACTTCTCAACAAATGAAGCAATTTTTTGGAATACACTTTGCTTTTTTGTTAAATACTGTGGGTTTAATGGACTCATTTTAGGTAACACAGCATTGAGCTCTGTTCCATTTTCACTAGCATATTCCCGTTTTAAAGATGCAGTAATATATCGTTTTGCCTCTTCTTCGTTTAGGTTTTCATTTTTAATAATTTCAGATGCCTCTTTTTTCTGTTTGCCTTGAGCGTAGGCGAAAAATGAATCTATAATACCTGCTTTTTCTTGGATTTCATCAAGGTCTGTATCATTAATGAAATCAACTACTAAACTCTCTTTTGCACGACTTCCAATACTTGCACGAATTACCCTTCGAATCTCTTCAATTAAGGAGGCTTTATCTTTTGTCTTTTTGTTATTCTCAAATAATAATTCAAGAATATAATCAAGATTTATTTCCTGTGATTTAAGGAGGTCAATTTCAAAGACTACATCGTCCCAATCAATTTCTGATTCTTCTGATTCTTTTCCTTTTTTCTCACGTCTTAACCAATCACGAATATCATTATAAGTAGATCGATAGTCCTGAACAGTTCTTTCTGGCAACAATTCGATCTCCTGCATTGCAGCTATATCTTCATCAGTTGCAAAATGACCTTCTTTAAAGGCTTCAATGGCTTCAGGATCTTTTAAATCTATTTCCTGAAGTGCTTTGAGATGGGCGAATTCATCGTAATTTTGTAATATGTTTTCTACACGCAGGTATTCTCCAAAGAGTTTTGTGAACTCCTTTTTGTCTTTCTCTGTGGCTATTTCATCCGGATCTGGGAACTTTTCATTCAGTTCTTTCACCACTTCTGTATACCCTCTTCGAGCTTCTCCAGTGACGATATCTGTAAAGCCTTCTAAGTATTCCTGATAGCTCTTTTCAAGGACTACATTTTTAGTGTTTTTGTCCCCAAACAGCGTAATAGTATCAATTGTTGGTTTTTCTAAGTCCCGGAAAGTTATAATATTACCAAAGGTTTTTGTAGCATCATATATGCGGTTGGTACGTGAAAAAGCTTGCATCAATCCATGATATCGTAGGTTTTTATCTACAAACAAAGTATTGAGTGTAGGCGCATCAAAACCTGTTAGGAACATCCCTACCACAATAAGCAAATCAACCTCCTTATTTTTAACCCGTTTTGCCAGGTCACGATAATAGTTCTGGAATTCTTTGCTTTCAACTCCATAACTGGTTTTAAACATTGCGTTATAGTCATTGATAGCTTTAGTTAAAAACTCTTTTGCACTACTTTCCATGGCAGAAGGTTCAAAGCTTTCTTCTAAAATCTCTCCTATGGCGCTTTGCTCTTCATTGGCTGCAAATGAAAAGATTGTAGCTATTCTTAGCGGCTTTTCACTATCAATTTGGAGTTTGTTTAACTTCTCATAGTAGCATTTGGCAGCATCCACACTACTCACTGCGAACATGGCATTAAAACCGCTATTTCCGCTTATAGTTCTATGTGTTTTTTGTCTATACTTTTCTAATATGTATTGAGATATTTCTTTAATTCTTATTGGGTGAAGCAGTGCTTTTTTGTTTTCAGCTGCACTTAGCTTTTTTTCATCAATCTCTGTTTCTATACTTTTAAACTGGGGGCGTACATCATTATAATCTACTTTGAATTTCAATACTTTTTCATCCCTGATAGCATCGGTTATTACGTAAGAGTGTAATTCACGACCAAATACACTTGCTGTAGTTTCTGAACCTAATGCGTTTTGGGGAAAAATAGGCGTTCCTGTAAATCCAAATTGATAATACTTTTTGAACTTCTTTTTTAAATTCTTTTGCGCTTCCCCAAATTGAGAGCGATGGGCTTCGTCAAAAATAAAAACCACTTGTTTTTGATAAATGGCTAAATCATTCTCACCTTTCATCAGGTTATTTAGTTTCTGAATCGTTGTTACTATTATCTTATTATCCTCCTTTTCAATATTTCGCTTTAATCCTGCGGTACTATCTGACCCATTTACACTATCAGGTGAGAAGCGTTGATACTCTTTCATGGTTTGAAAATCCAGATCCTTACGGTCCACCACAAAGAATACTTTATCAATAAATTCAAGTTGTGTGGCAAGTCGTGCAGCTTTAAAACTGGTGAGTGTTTTACCGGAACCTGTAGTGTGCCAAATAAAACCACCTCCATCTATAGACGACCATTTTTTTGATTGATACGAACTTTCAATCTTCCACAAGATCCTTTCTGTGGCCGCAATTTGATAGGGCCTCATTACAAGAAGTGTATTACTTGTATCAAATACTGAATAGTTGAGCAGTATATTTAATAGGGTGTGTTTCTGAAAAAATGTTGCCGTAAAATCCTTTAGGTCTTTAATTAGCGTGTTGTCAGCCCTTGCCCAGTTCATGGTAAAGTCAAAGCTATTTTTATTTCGCTCAACGGTGTTTGCAAAATAACGGCTATCAGTACCATTTGAGATGACAAAAATCTGTAAAAACTTAAATAGTGAAGTATTACTATTAAAACTCTCTTTTGTGTAACGATGTACTTGATTAAAGGCTTCACGGATAGCCACCCCGCGCTTTTTTAGCTCTACTTGCACTAAAGGTAGTCCGTTGACTAATATGGTTACATCGTAACGATTGGCATTGGTTCCCTTTTGTTCGAATTGAGAGATTACCTGCACTTTATTACGGGCAATATTCTTTTTGTCAACCAGGTAGATGTTCTGAATATGACCATCATCAAAGACAAAATCGTAAATATAATCATCATGTAATTTCCTCGTTTTATCAACAAGGTTATCACTTGGCTTATCCAAATATTCCTCAACAAACCGCGCCCATTCGCCCTCTGTAAACTTCATGTTATTAAGAGCCTGAAGCTGTATTCTTGCATTGGCAATCATTGCCGGGATAGAGGTAAGCTTGGTTGGATTTTCATATCCCTGATTGATCAAGTCCTGGATGAATTCCTGCTCCAGTGCCGACTCTGTTTGGTACACAGCAGGAGCTTCGTTTGCTTCAGAGAACTTTGTGTATTTCTCTAAAACAATAAAATTGTTGGATTCGGCTATGGTGGTAAAGGTGCTCATGCGCTCTTTTGTTGTGGGAATGTTAGTAACCTCTCCCGGTAGTATTCGTACTGCTTTTTGCGTAGTTCAATCTCCTTTAGAAGACCTTCTCTGATAGAATTGGTGAGGGTGTCGAATTTGTCGAGAATGGAAATGATCCGTTTTTGCTCTTCTATTGTAGGGATGGGGATTTTATAATCCATTATTTTTGCCTTGTCACCACGAGGCATCTTAGCACCTTTAGCGTGCTTCATATTATACTTAAAGAAATTGTCATCAGCTAAGATCTGATATAAAAATCTTGGGACTATATTATTGTCAATTGGATGAAGAACCAAAACATCACCATTTGTACCTCCAACACGATCAGAATACCATATTTTTTTCAAGTATGGCCTGATATTTCCAATTAAGATGTCATGAATCATAAACTTAGTTGAGTTTCCTTTAATAGGAACACGAATAGATATTGTTTTACCCTCTCTGTTTTGCAACAAATTATCAACACCGACATAATTCGTTTCATCAAGCTTGTCAAAAGAGATACGTGTCTTTGAATATTCCGCCACTTCCCCCAAACTTTTATACTCAACATCACCCTCTTCAAAGCCCAACAATTCCTCCCGATAATAGTTATATTGTTGTTTACGAGCTGAGAACTCTGCTTCTAACTCTGCTGTTAGCTCGGCTGTTAGCTCCGTAAACCTATCGAGAAAACGAACGATTTCTTTTTGGATTTGGAGAGGTGGGATGGGGATTTGAATTGATTTCCATTTTGGTTGTGTTAACCCGAATCTCGTTATTCCTTGAGCTTTTAACTTAATTTGTTTTCGTACTGCTGAGGAACTGAATAGATAACTTAGAAATGCTGGAAATAAAAAATCGGTATCAACAATTCTTAATCTCATTATATGATAGCTGTAGACTGCATCTTTAAAATCCTCAATGGCCATCGCAGAAAAACCTATTTCGTCGATGAGTTCTGATGAAGGAGTAATAAAAAGATCACCTCTTTTAATATTACAGTCGTTAATTTTTTTTTCGCTCGCAGTAACGACCATAGTTGGCGTTTCTTTAGAAATGTATTGATTTTTAAAAACATCAACAAAATTTAAAAGCCTAACTTCTTTTTCATTTGTATTGCTTTTCTTGTCTACACCTGTGTTTGCAATGGCGACCACATCCCCCAAAGTTTTCCAATTAACCCTAACGCCCTCTAATAATTTCTCTAACTCACTCATGCCTCAATCTCCTTTACGATGTTGTCGATATCAGCACGCAGCCGGTCTATGTTTGTCACAGTCAAGGAGATCTCCTCACTCAGCTCTACAATATCAATCTGTTCCCGGGTATCTTCAGCTTCCACATAAGAGCTCACGGAAAGATTGTAATCATTTTCAGCAACTTCCTTATTGTCCACAGATCTGGCTATATGTGGCACATCTTCTTTATTATCAAAAAGCTTCATGATTTTATCAATGTGCTTATCAGTCAGCACATTGTTATTGGTCGCTTTTTGATAGAAACCTTCACCGCTTGCATCAACAAACTGCGTTGCATTATTTGTCTTATGTTTTGAGAGTACAAGAATATTCACAGCAATGGAAGTTCCAAAAAACAGGTTAGGTGCTACAGAAATCACGGTCTCTACAAAGTTGTTATCTACTAAGTACCTTCTAATCTTTTGTTCTGCACCCCCACGGTAAAAGATACCGGGAAAACAAACAATCGCAGCCCTGCCTTTGCTTGAAAGATAACTTAGGGCATGCAATACAAAGGCAAAATCGGCTTTTGATTTAGGTGCAAGTACACCGGCAGGAGCAAAACGGTCGTCGTTTATTAAAGTGGGGTCATCATTTCCTATCCATTGTATGGAATATGGAGGATTGGATACAATTGCATCAAATGGTTTATCATCACCCAATTGAGGATTAAGAAGTGTATCGCCAAGAACGATATTAAACTTGTCATAGTTAATGTTGTGCAAAAACATATTCATACGCGCCAAGTTATAGGTTGTATGATTTACCTCCTGCCCAAAGAATCCTTCTTCAATAATATGGTTATCAAAGTGCTTTTTGGACTGTAAAAGCAAAGACCCCGAACCTGCTGCCGGGTCGTATATTTTATTAACTGTAGTCTGCCCATGCATGGCAAGCTGGGCAATAAGTTTGGATACGTGTTGAGGAGTAAAAAACTCACCTCCTGATTTTCCTGCATTGGCGGCATAGTTGGAAATAAGAAATTCATAGGCATCACCAAAAAGGTCAATTTGGTTGTCCTCAAATTTTCCAAAATTCAGTGCTTCTACACCTTTCAAAACTTTAGCTAATCGGTCGTTCTTACTTTCAACGGTATTCCCCAATCGGGAACTGGTCGTGTCAAAATCGGCAAACAATCCTTTTATATCAGATTCAGATGGATAACCATTCGCAGAGCTCTCAATTGCGTCAAAAATGGCCTTCAAGTCTGTGTTAAGATTGGAGTTGGTATTGGCTGTTGTGGCAACATTCACAAAAAGTTGACTTGGATAGATAAAATAACCTTTCGTTTTAATTGCATCATCCTTAACTTCAGGTGTTATTAGGGAATCAGATAATTTTGCATAGTCAATGCTTTCATCGCCACCTTCTATATAATTTGAAAAGTTTTCACTTATAAAGCGATAGAAGAGTGTTCCCAATACAAAATGTTTGAAATCCCATCCATCTACGGATCCACGGACATCGTTGGCGATTCTCCATATTTTAGCCTGTAATTCAGCTCTTTGATTTATGCTTGTCATTTTATTTTTCAATTTATAAGCCAGTATTTTTATTCTCAACTAAAAAAATCTAAACTATCCAAGGGTAGAGAATTAAACACAAAATGTCTTTTTTGTTACACTCCTCGGAAGCGGTTATAGGAATTTAAAATACGAGAACTTGGCATCCAGTCTTCCAGGACGAATTTGATCTCCCCCTTATCTGTTTTGTAATAATTGGAAATAGATTTAAACAAGGGGGAAGTTGTAGTTTTTATAATTATTCCCAGATACTGCGACGCGTAATTCGTTGGCTGCATCTCAGAGTTCTTTTTCAAAATCGATTTCTGCTTTTGTCATGTATGGGGAGTGTGGTCTTTTGTAGTTTTAAATTAAACAGCCTGAATATAATAATTTGCCAGCGATTAAACATTCCTGTATGGTGAGAATTCAACAAATATAAGGTAATTGGGGAAATGTTTTTGACGATCAATGAGGTTGTTCGAATTTTTGAAAACTTTGAACCCATTGATGACTTTTTAAAGTTATCAATGGGTTTTATTAGAGTAATTTAAAATGCAACCTATCCTGTGTGGCAAGATCTGCAACAATAATAACAACCGTTACTTTTTGGAAATGTTTTTTTAGCCTCCAGAACGGCACTATGGCAGTCAGAATGATAACCTAAATATTTGCGGTTTATTGGGGTGGGGGCATTAGTACAATTACTGTCTTCATGAACTTCATGATCGCCGTTCGATTGAGCATTGGTATTCACATAGTAGTTAGGCATATTTTGAATGAATTAAAGTTATATGATTGAAAGCGGTGAATATATTAATCTCCAGGTTTATGTTTATGCGGCTTTAGTTTTGGATGTTTAGGTTTAGTTTCTGGTGTAACCCTTCTTCTCCTATCGGGAGTACCATCTGGTTTATCTGGTTTTGGGCCAGGTTTAATTGCATAAAATGAATTTGAATACATTGTACTGAATATTTTATAATCCAATATATAATCTATAAAATAACTATGATAGGGGAAAATTCCCCATTTTTGTTCATTCAATTTTGCATTTTCAAATCTCAAAATTTACTAACAGATCCAATCCACCATATTCAAACCAATGATAGCCTTAGTAATGGTAGAGAGAAAATTACTGGTACTTGAACATTGTCTGTGGAAAAATGAAATAGATTACGAACCAGAATATGAAACAAAGTCAGTCAGAACCCAAGTCTTTGCTAAACAGGATTGAAGTAATTTTTTATTGACTTCCTCCTAAGATTTTAATCAAAAATATTTGTTTTTTAATACAATTCCTAAGGCAAGTGGCATGAATTAAGGGCGGCTATTTGTCGGCTTAGTTGTTTTTTACTTGGTCTCTGAAACATCACTATTCACATTTTTTCCAGCTATTTAAGAAGAACCGCTGTTGGCTGTATTTTAATTTATCCCAAGCTTCTTAGTTTCTAGAACCAATTCTTGATATTTTGATTTAACCTCTTTTCCTTTAATATATAATTCTTGTTGAACTCGACCATTTCTTTTGTCAGCTTCTTGCCAAGTTTCATCAAGTAAGGGTGACTTAACTATCATATACCTAACATCTTGATAATATTCCTGTTTCATTTCTTCAGTAATTTCAATTCCCGCAACCTTCATTTCACGAATTTTGTCCATCACATCATCATTTTGGGTGAAAAAGTGAGTCATACATATTGAGTAGAATTCATCTAATTTTAAAAGAAAATCTTTCATAATTAGATCTAATTTTCTGCTGATAAAATGATTGTCTGAGATTTTATAAAAATTGGCAAAAGTTTCCCATTTTTCATAATAATATTTATCTGAAAAAGAATGATTTACAGCTCTTGAAATACTATCAAATAAAGTGGTCTCAGTACAAATTATTTTCACTCTTTTCCAGATTAATCTATCATGTTTATTATAATCTGAAAGTTTATGTTTATTTGTTATTTCTTCAAAATCGTTAATAATTTTGGAAATATGTGATTTCAAAAATGACTGAAGATTAACTTTAAAATTATTAGTGCTACTATCATATGAAGTTATTCTATGACCTCTAATATCGAATGGAAGAATTTCGTTTTTTCCATATTTTAAATTATTAATGCATATAATTTTTTCCCAACCGAGAAGATTTATAGCATAACCTAATTCAATCAGGACATTCGGGTTTGGAGTAAGCCGAGTTTTTAGTCTTCTCTGTATAAAGGAATTATTTATTATACTTACATCTGCTATAAAAATATCAGTATTATTTATTTTTTCAAAAATCGTATTAGAAATCGAAGGACTGCCACTTTTATCTTTTGTGTCTCTATCTAAATTAATATCGAGATGAAAATCATTCTCTTTATTTTTTTTCTTTAATTCTTTTATTGCCTTTTCAATAGAAGTGTTTATGGCATTTCTATTAGTTTTCCCACTTAAATCTGAATGCCAAGAATAAAATATATTATAAGTGTTCTTCATTAAATATTAAATTACAGCCAACGGTCCTGATTAATGCAAGAACCGGGTTTATGAAAGTGATAAAGTCGGCTAAACTATTTCTTGATTGATGACTCAAATAATACTTTTAACTAAATGCCAGTGTATTTGCGATAACTGATATTGTGTGCTTTACTCTTACCACGATTTTAAATTTTAGGCACTTTCTCAGAGAGGTTTAATTTATAAGATTAATAAGAATTCAATTTTTTATTCAATAAATGCAACTTTTGAACCTAATTTATATCTTAATATTTTTTCATCTGATTTGTCAGAATATTGAATAGACCCATCAATAGAAAACTTTTTCAATCCGCTAACAATTATTTCGTTTGAACTTTTATTCCAAACAACCTTCTCCGCATTTTCAAATTCAAGTATTTCAGTTTTGAAATTCACATTTCCAATTAATTGTAATGAGTTCTCTTTTTCATTGAAAATTACATTATCAGCTTTGTATTCTGGCTCTGAAGTTATTTTGTCGTTCGATTGAGCATTCATCATTCCAAAAGAGATAAATAAGGCAATTACTAAAAGTTTTTTCATGATTTCTATTTTTTAATTTGAACTTAAGTTACTATTTTTTTTCGTAGAGTATTGCACACAACGGTCTTGTTTAACGCAAGAAGCGGGTTTATATACGTGATAAGGTCGGTTAAACTAATTCTTGCTTGAATACTAAAATAATACTTTTAAATAAATGCTAACGTATTTGCGATAACCGATGTTACATAGCGTATTTGTATTCATTAACCTCGAATCTCAAAGTGTCTGTAGTAATTTTTGTTTGAACCAATTTCAATTTACAATTTTCTGAGATTCTGTAGTTTCTAATATAATCCAAAACTCTTATTTCAGGAAACTCTTGACTAGAATTGTCAATTATCTGCAATTGTTTTTTGTGTTTTTCAACTTCTCCTTGACAATTTGTATCAGTTTCCCCAATCATCGTTTCTATATTATATTCTTTTAAAATTCTTCGTAATGAATCTTTTTCCTTTATAAATAGTGACATACTAACTGAATTGTAGGGATTTGGTTTACTATTGTTTGAATATGAAAACATCAATTTAAAAGCACTTTTTGAATTACTTATTTGGAATAAATTTGAGTCAATTTCTATTTTATCTAATCGTACAGCATCCGTATACAAATCGTTGTTTTTTTGAAATTTTCCGATGATTTCATAATTCTGATTATTTATCAAAATGATAATACTATTCAAAATCGCATAACCATCACCTTCGTCATTAATAGTCGGAATTAAGAACAATGTTTCCTTACCAAAATTATGATATGTAATTAATTGGTCAAAGCAGTCAGCTTTATCTATTTCTAGCTTTTTTACAACCTCGGTCAAAAGATCATTTTTTTCGTTCTGAGCAAAACTTGTCAGATAAGAAGTCAGCATTATTAATAGGAGCAGTCTTTTCATAAAATATGCTATGTAACGGTCTTGTTTAACGCAAGTGGCGTGGAGTAATGAAGCGAACTTGTCGGCTTTGTTGTTTGTTAATAGGTCTCTAAAATAACACTTTTCAGCAGAATACCCGCTATTTGATGTTAAACGATGTAATATACTTTGCCGACACGACCGAGTAAGAACCTTTCCAATCATTTTTTATCCGTGAGTTTCATATTTATAACTATATTAGCGGAAACCCACTAAATTATGGATAAAGCAAATATTCTTTATATAGTTTTCTTTTTTAGTTTGATTTTAATATTTTATGTTCTGCATAGAATATGGAACAGATCAGATTATAAAACTGGCAAAAGGTGGATTTATACTTACGTCACACTTTTATTTCCTATTATCGGTTTTTTTATCATTAATGTCGATAGGAATAAATTAAAGGCTTAAAAGAAATTCCGCCGCTTACTTTTTTGCTGCCTTCTCGTAAAATTTTAAAATTTTTACTGATTAATAGGTCTGCTTTTATTCCGCATAGAATCCCCCATATTTTTAATCAGCTACCGTCTTTTCGGAGGCATTATATGTAACGGTCTCGTATAACGACAAGTGGCGCGGAGTTATGGATGCGAATTTGTCGGCTTAACGATTTTATTTGTTATGAAAACTAATTTAGTACTTTTCTATGAAACCCGACATTTGCGTTATACGTTGTTGTGCAACGTTAACTTAGTCAGTTCTCATAAGTTCCAAAGTTTTCAATGTAAATGTCCGACATTTTCATTTTGTGATCAGAAGTAAAATCATTCTTGTCTGCGGCTCTGGAACTTGTATGTTTCATATTTTGGTAAGCTTGTAGAAGTTTACTTCTATATTGCTGAAAATTCATCCATTGATTTCCCCCATCGTCTATTTGTTTTAAAGGAACAGGGGATACTTCTTGATAATTTTTAAAATACCAATATATCTCTCGATTCGTATCATAAGCTTCCAATATTAAGCCTGGCAATCCATTTAATTTCCAAGGACCAAATGGCAAAGGTATTTCAGTTGTGTACCAAGCTGTATATTCACGACCTCTGAAATAGGCTGTAGCTTTTTTAACTTTAAATTTTCCTATTCTTTTTGTCACAGGGTAGATCTTCCAGTTAATTTGAGGTATTGGTTCTTTGACATACGTAAATCCAATGTCTCTAGAATAAAGCCTATTTTTGGACAAGTCCTGGAAATATTTAAAGCCTTTTTCATTCGTGTAGATCGGAACCGCTCTGGAGTCCGTTGGTGTATCATATGAATGCAGGCCATTAATATTTCCTCCCTCTAAAGAATCTTTCCGTGTTACAAAAAGCGATTGTTTCAAATTAAAAACAAGAATTGCGTTGTATTCGGGACCCACTGGTCCTGCCAAACCCATACTTTGAACTTCACCATAATGAATAACGCCTTCATATTGTAATACCGCTGGTGCAAATGTTTTATTTGTGATTTCACTGCCATCGATTTGTGAATAACAAGTACAGCTTACGAAAAGGAAAATGAATAAATATCTCATACAAAAACTTTTTAGTAAGAACTATCAAAAATGTTCTAATGTCTTGTCCTGAAATATGGCTATAGGTTAAAATTGATTTTACGCTGTTAATTTATATACCATATTTGGTGTTTGATAGTCTAAAGATAAATGTAATCTTATTTCATTATATAATTTAATGGCGTTTTTTGCAGCTCTTTTAGCGTGTTCCTTATTTGTGAAGACCTGATCGAGATAGAATTCATCTTTCAGGATCCCATTGACGCGTTCTGCCATTGCATTTTCGTAACAGTGATTTTCTTCAGTCATACTGATAGCTATCTTTTTTCTTTTAAGGATTTGAGTATATACATTGCTGCAATATTGTATCCCTCTGTCTGAATGGTGTATGAGCCCTTTGATGTCTTTGGCTTGGTAAATCGCTTTATTAAGTGCTCTCACGCATCCTTTAAGTTCTAGGCTATCACTAAGGTCATAACCCACAATCTTTCTGGAATGCATATCTGTAATGAGTGCTAGGTAACAAAATCCTTTTAGAGTTCTGATATACGTAATGTCCGATACCCAAACTTTATTAGATCGGTTTACTTTTAGATCTTTTATAATATTATTGTACTTATAAAACCAGTGATACGAATTGGTTGTACTGGCACTGTACTTTTTTCATAATGTCAACATTTTATGTTCTCTTAGTACATTGAATAATGTGTCCCTACCTACTTTTAACTGCTGCTTTTCAAAGTCCTGGCTCAAGGATTTCATAAGCTTACGCACGCCTTCTCGCGGAAGGGATTTGCGTTTTCTTTTTACGATATCAACTATATGTGGTTCAACCTCTTTTCGCTTATCAGCTCTGCATTTGTACTTATAATAAGCGTCACGTTTTAGTTCAAAACAATCACATATCTTGGATAACGAAGCAAACCCCTTGGCTTTTTCCTTTGCTATGATTAAGGCTTGATATTTAGTTTTTTTAAGTTCCAAGACACTTTTGTAGCCTAGTTTTTGGGCAGCTACTTCCAAGTATGCATCATCGACCAGTTGATCCATATCTTTTTTAAGGAGTAGGTTTTTAAGCTGTTCAATTTCTTTTTGGAGTGCTTTGATCCGTGTTATTTCATCCTTTGTTTCTACCATAACCCTTGTGTTCATTAGGTCTTTACGCTAATACTTCCTAATCCATTAATTGATGGTTGAGGGAGCAATACCAAAGAGTTTACATAG